>JBEVKO010000309.1:0-5193 GCA_040509705.1 Beijerinckiaceae bacterium | reverse complement strand
TGGCGGCCCGCGAAGCAAACCGCGCCTCGCCCGCACTGATCGCATGCCGGACGCGCGTCGCTGGCGCTAGTAAAATATTGTCCATCGCATAGTAATCCGGCGAAGAATTCTCTCCCTGATCCCCACCCTGTCTCCCACCACCCTTTCCCCGCCGAAGTCTCCCCAGCGTCTGAGCGCGCCCGCGCGAAAGGCGATCGCCCTCATTTTGCCCACCCAGATGCTCGGCTGGGGCACGACCTACCATCTGCCGATTCTGCTCAGCGACCGCTTCGGCGCGGATCTCAATCTGCCGCCGGAGATGGTGTTCGGCGGATTGACGGTGATGCTGGCGTCGAGCGCGCTCGTGGCTCCGCGCATCGGCCGCATGGTGGACGCGCACGGCCCGCGCTGGTTCCTGATCGCCGGCTCCTTCTTCGCCGCAGCGGGGCTTCTGACGCTCGGAAATGCCCAGGGGCTTGCGGGCTATGTCTGCGCCTGGGTCCTGTTCGGCCTGGCCATGGCGACCATGCTCGGCAACGCAGCGATGGTGGCGCTGGCGCGCGTCGCCGGCCCGCAGGCGCGCCGCGCCATCTCGACTTTGCTCTTGTTCACCGCCGCCAATTCCTTCGTCGCGTACCCCATCACAACGGCGCTCTCGGGCCAGTTCGGGTGGCGCACGATGTGCCTGGTCTACGCTGCGGCGCATCTCATTGTCGGCCTGCCGCTGCAACTGATGATCGGCTCCGTGAAGCCCGCGCCGCTTGCGCCCTCGCATGAAGGACATCACGACGAGGACGCCTATGGAATCCTGCGGCAGGAAGACCGGCGTCCGGCGCTGGCCCTGCTCATTGTCGCCTTCGCCGCAAACGGTTTCATCGGCTGGGGCGTGTCGCCTCACCTGGTGAACCTGCTTGGCGCGCTTGGAACGCCCGTCGCGCTCGCCGTCTTTCTTGCTTCCCTTCACGGCCCTGCGCAGATCGCCGGGCGCTTCATGGACTACGGTTTCGGCGCAAGGCTGACGCCGCTCGCCCTCGGCATGATCGCAGCGACCCTGGCGCCGATCGCGCTGGTCGGCATGATTTTCGCCGGCCAGTCCGCCATCATCGCCTTCGCCGCGATCGGCCTTTATGGCGTCTCGACGGGCCTCAGCACCATCACCCGCGCGTCGATCCCGCTCAATCTGTTCGGCCGGTTGACGTACGGCGCGACGCTCGGACGCATCACGCTTCCGATGCACATCGCCTGCGCTATCGGGCCAATCTTCTTCGCGTCGATGATCGCGCGCGCCGGCCCGACGGCGACCCTGATCGTCGCGGCGGCGATCGCCATGATCTTCGTCGTCGCGATCCTGGTGCTCGACCGACGCATGCGGGCGGCGGCGGTCGTCGTCGCCGCCAGAACGGCGGACGCCTGACGCAGACTTGACCTTCTGGGAACGGCGCCGCGATGATCCGCCATGACTGACGCTGCCGAACCCGTCACCGCCGCGCTGCTGATCATCGGCGACGAAATTCTGTCGGGCCGGACGAAAGACAAGAATATCGGTTACATCGCCGAGTACCTGACGAACATCGGCATCGACCTGAAAGAGGTTCGCGTCGTCGCCGATGTCGAGCCTTACATCGTTGATGCGTTGAACGCGCTGCGCCAGCGCTACACTTACGTCTTCACCACCGGCGGCATCGGTCCGACCCATGACGATATCACCGCCGATGCGGTTGCGAAGGCGTTCGGCGTCGGCATCGATGTCGACGAGCGCGTGCTGGCGATCATGCGCGAGCGCTTCAGGCCTGAGGATATCAACGAAGCGCGCCTGCGCATGGCGCGCATTCCCTTCGGCGCGGACCTTGTGACCAATTCCTACAACAAGGTGCCGGGCTTCTGGATCGGCAACGTCCTCGTCATGGCCGGAGTTCCCGTCATCATGCAGGCGATGATGGATGGCGTCGCGCCGAAGTTGAGGACCGGCGCGAAGATGCTGTCGACCTCGATCAGGGCGGACATGCGCGAAGGCGACATCGGCTCGCCGCTCGCCGCCGTCGCGAAAGCGCATCCCGACGTAATGATCGGCTCCTATCCGTTCTGGAGCGACGAAGGGCAGCCCAACACCAATCTGATCGTTCGCTCGCGCGACGAAGCCAAAATGAATGCCGCGGCGAACGCCGTGCGAGACATGCTGGAGGAGATGCGTAGGTAGAAGGCGCGCTCGCGCGCCGGGGAATGACGATTAAAGCCAAGCCTTGGCGTCAGCGCGTCTGAAGCCAGCCCGAATCCGCCAGCCAGCGATGAAACTTCAGCACATGCTGGCGATAGGGGCACGTGTGATAGAGGCCGCGGCACAATTCCCGCAACTGCTCGCGGCGCTCGAACACCTCATCGCGCGGCAAGCCCGCGGCGGCGACAATCATCGAGGGTAAGTATGGAATTTCGAGAATCGCCGGCTCGTCCGCCGGCAGGCGCGGAGTGAAATTCTGCGCGTCGATCGCATAGTAGGTTTCAAAGCCGATCGAGGATGGCTGCAATGAATCCGAGCGCCCGGCGTCCGCTATGCCGATCGCGTCCCGGAGCGGAATTTTTCGCAAGGCGGGCTGATGGTCGCCGTAGGACACGAAGAGAACCGGCGCCGTCGGCAGCAGCTTCATCGCCTGGGCGCGAAACTCCTTGCGGTCGCGCTCCGCGACAACGAGGCGCCAGAGATACTCATCGAGCTGGCGATCACCGTTCCAATTGGCGCTTTGGCCATCGCCGAGTTCCTCGGGCGCATAGCGGAAATCCCATGGCGAGTGCGAGGCCATGCTCGAAGCGACGATGAACTGCGGTCGTCCTGACGTCTTGCCGACGCGCAACTGGTCGAGCACAAGGCCCCAATAAAAGCTGTCGCGCTGACGCTCGTCCGGCGCCTTGTGCGCGGCGCGATCAATGATCCGATCAAAGCCGATGGACTTGTAGAATTCATCCGAACCGGCGAAATCGGCGCGCGAGGGATAGATCATCGTCGTCTCATAGCCGCAGGCTTTGAGATAGGCCGGCAGCGAATGACGCAGGCGGCCCGTCATGAATTGAGCGACGAAGTTGCGCAGCGATCCGAAGGACCAGGTCGACAGTCCCGTCAGCGCCGAGAAATCCGACAACCACGTCGCCCCGCCAAAGGTTTCGACGCGCAACCGGCGCTGCCTGCCGTCGAACGATGTGAAAAGCGGCTTCGTTTCATCAGGGAAGGAGATGCCAGGATAGACCCCCGGCGGCATCGTCGACTCGTTGAGGAAAAGGACGATGTGCGGGCGCGCGCCTTCGCTGCTGCAGCTCAAGACGCCCGCGCCGCGCTGCAGGGCGGGGGTTTCCTCTGCCGACGCTTCCATCAGCCCTCCAAACTGCAGGAGCGACGGCAGATCGCCGAACGAGAAGATGAAGCTCGAAATGTAGAAGTGGCGCGAAGTGAAAAAGTCTGCGTGGCGGTCGAACAGCGCCTTCGCGCTTCCAAAGCAGAGCAACGCGGCAATGACCGAGCCGGCGGCGCGCGGGCCAATGCGGACGGCGGAGGGCTCTTCGAGCCGCCACACGAGCGTCAGCCCGGCGAACGCGATTGCGACCAGCGACGTCGTCATCGCCGCGGCGGAGGTGAATGTCGAAAACCAGAACAGAAACTGCGTCAGGCTCAGAGCGTGGAAAACGATGTCATAGACATGGAATTTCATCGCCACGATCGAGTATTTCGCCCACGAGATGGCATAGATCGTCAGGACCAGGCCGACGGCGATGAGATAGGAAAGGCGCCAGCGCGCGGAAAAAACAAAGGCGGCGCTCCACGCCACCATGAAGGCGAGAAAGCTCGGGACGAAATAATACCAGTCGGGCTCGCTGTCCCCGAGGATTGCGACGAAGACGATGAACGAAACGGCGAGCGCCTGATCGTACCAGCGGAGGTCAACGAGGGCGCGCTCAAGCCGCTGGCGAAGCGGGCGGGCCGCAGAACCGGGAGACGCAAGATCGGACACGTGAGCGGAACCGGCGGCCAATGAAGTTTTCGCGACAGTTGTATGACACGAAGCTGAACCCCCGGTGAAGTCCCAAGCCGGCGTACTTGTTCCCTAAATTGCGGGACGAGCGCCGCCCGCGTGGCGACGCGCGCCCCAGGCGAAGGCCTGTGGATCGCGGGGTGGAGCAGTTCTGGCAAGGCGCGCTCGCTGTGCTAGGGGAGCGCGAACCGCACGATCAGAGGTTTCCGATGCCTGCCTCCGCCGCCGACAAGGCTTTCCCGGTCTCCTGGGACCAGTTTCACCGCGACGCCCGCGCCATGGCCTGGCGTTTGGCGGACAAAGGTCCGTTTCAGGCCATCGTCTGCATCACCCGCGGCGGGCTCGTCCCGGCCGCCATCGTGGCGCGGGAACTCGAGATCAAACTGATCGAAAGCGTCTGCATCGCGAGCTATCATGACTACAAGAGCCAAGGCGATCTGGAGGTCCTGAAGGACATTTCACCCGCGGTGAAGGCGATTGGGGACGGCAAGGGCAAGGGCGTCCTCGTCGTCGACGACCTGACAGACACGGGCAAAACGGCCAAGGTCGTGCGCGCCATGCTTCCCAACGCCCACTTCGCGACGGTCTACGCCAAACCCATGGGCGTGCCGACGATCGACACCTTCATCACCGAAGTCAGCCAGGACACCTGGATCTACTTCCCTTGGGATATGGGCCTGTCGTTTCAGGAGCCGATCCGCAAGGGCGCGAACGGCTGAGGGCGCGACCGATGACCGGGGCCAACTGATGCCGACGTCGTATGATCCCGCGGCCGGACGGCGCTCCCTGTTTGCGGCGCTCCTTGATGCGCGGGACGCCGCCGGGCGCGGAGCGCCGGCGATCGAGGATCAGGAGCGCGCGCCTCTTTCCTATGGTCGGCTGGTGCTTGGGGCGATGATTCTCGGCGACAAGCTGCGCCGCGAAACGTCGCGCGGCGAATTCGTCGGGCTGCTGCTCCCGAATGTGAACGGTCTCGTCGTGACACTGATGGGCCTCATCGCCCATGGCCGTGTTCCCGCCATGCTCAACTTCACCGCCGGATCGAAGAACCTTCGTGCGGCGTGCGAGCTTGGGCGCATCAGAACAGTCGTCACCTCGCGGCGGTTCGTCGACAGCGCCAACCTTGACGCGGCGATCACAGCAATCAGCGAGGCGAACGTCGCAGGCGCAAAGCCGCGCATCCTCTACCTTGAAGACG
>JBEVKO010000308.1:0-6689 GCA_040509705.1 Beijerinckiaceae bacterium | reverse complement strand
AGGCATTTCCCGAAGCCAAGGTCACGGTCCGCCGCATCCTCCTTGCCCGGCCGCTCGTCCCACTCGAGGGCGGCCAGCGCCTGACCGAGCTGCTCTGTCGCCGGGCTTCCGAGGTCATGGGCGAGCCGGTCGCCGCCAAGGGCGTGCCGCTCTACACGGACGCCCGACACTATGCCGAGAAGGGCATCCCGATCGTGCTCTATGGCGCCGGCCCGCACACGATCGAGGAGGCGAACGCGCACCGCGCGGACGAGCGACTTCCCTTGGCTGATCTGCGCAAGGCGACGGAAGTTGTGGCCGAGACTTTGGCTGAGCTGATGCAGTAGGGTTCCCGCTAGCCCGCTACAAGCCCGCGCCAAACAGCAACAGCGCACCGCCGATGGCGAACAACGCGATTCCCGGCCAGTTGGCCCGAAGATCGAACGCCACGCTCTTGCTTCGTGGCTCCAAAGTGTCGGCATCGGGCGCAGAGGGCGGCTTCACGCTGCTCAAGCGGCCCGGCCAGAGCGCCTGTTGAGCCATATAGACGACGCCCGCGACAACCAGCAGCGCGCCGAGCACAACCATCGCCATTGAGCTCTCCATCAGTTTCGCAGACCGCCGCCGACGCTTGCAGCTGAGACAGCCTGCATCTTGCAAATGCGCCAGACGGCCAAAAGGTGCGCCACCGGGCCGCGATTGATCATTTGACGGCTCTCGGGAACGCGGTATCGACGCGAAGGACCCGCGGAGAGGCAGTGTTGAGATCCCCTGAACGCGACATACTCGAACGCATGTTCCGCGCGGCGATCGCCGCCGCTGACCCCGCTCAATGCCTCCCGGCGCACCTGCCTGCGCCGCCGAAAGGCCGCACGATCGTTGTCGGAGCAGGGAAGGCTGCCTCATCGATGGCGAAGGCCGTCGAGGATCACTGGACCGGACCGCTCACCGGCCTCGTTGTGACCAGATACGGCCACCAGGTTCCGGGAAATCGCGCGCAACGCGAAGGAGGCGGAATCGAAGTCGTCGAGGCGTCGCACCCGGTCCCGGACGAGGCAGGCTTCAATGCAGCGAAGCGCATCATGGAAATGGTGGCAGGATTAACGGCCGACGATCTCGTAATCTGTCTGATCTCGGGGGGCGGCTCCTCGCTCCTGACCATGCCTGCGCCGGGGCTCGCCTTCGTCGACAAGCAGGCGATCAATCAGGCGTTGCTCCGCAGCGGCGCCAACATTTCAGAGATGAACTGTGTCCGCAAACATCTGTCCGCGATCAAGGGCGGACGCCTCGCCGTCGCCTGCGCGCCCGCCCAAGTGGTCTCGCTGGTGATTTCGGATGTGCCAGGAGACGATGCCTCGGTGGTCGCGTCCGGTCCCACCGTCGCTGACCCAACGACCTACGCGGACGCGCTCGAGATCCTAAGGCGCTATGACATCGGCGAACCAGCGTCGGCTCTCGCGGTGCTTCGTCGAGCGGAGGAGGAAACGCCGAAGGCCGGCGATCCGCGACTGGCTCGCTGCGAGACCATCATGATAGCGACCCCGCTTGGATCCCTGGATGCGGCCGCCAGCTTAGCTCGCAAAGCCGGGTTTAGCCCGCTTGTGCTGGGAGATTCGATTGAGGGCGAGGCGCGCGATGTCGCGCTGGTGCATGCGGGAATCGCTCGCCACATCCGGTTGCGTGGAGAGCCCGCGCGGCCGCCCTGCGTCCTCATCAGTGGCGGTGAAACAACGGTAACGGTGCGTGGCAAGGGCAGGGGCGGAAGAAATGCCGAATTCCTTCTCGCCCTTGCCCTAGCACTCAACGGCGACCAGCGTTGTTGGGCGCTCGCCGGCGACACGGACGGCATCGATGGAACTGAAGAAGTCGCCGGATATGTCCTGGCGCCCGACACGCTTGCACGCGCGGCGACGCTAGGATTGAAGCCGAAAGAGCGCCTCGCAGACAATGACGGCTTCGGCTTCTTTTCCGCCCTTGGCGAGGTGGTTGTAACCGGACCCACTCTGACAAACGTCAATGACTTTCGCGCTCTTCTTATAAGGTGAAAATAGATGGTCTAAAATATTGAATTATAAAATGAAATCACCATCCACTAAATGAGAATTCGTCGACCGGGATCTCGCCCTCGCACCTCGCGTATGCTGTCGGCTGGTCTCGGTCCACCCCGGAGCTTTGGGTGCTTTGAGTTCGATGTGAAGCTGGCGAACTTGGCCTGCGAGGCGCCCCAGGTTCCGCGGCTGCGCGGGAATGTTATCGTCTATGGGGTCCAGGGTACGCAGCTTAGAGCCAATCCAACAAATTCAACGAGTCGTCATGCGTTGCTGCGGGCAAGACGCCTTCAACCCCATTGATAGATTGCAGCAATTCGAATGGAGCATGCCTACATTATGCGTCTGGTTCCATAATGTATCTTATGCGAATTACAGACAGTTGGCCCTGTCGCCGGGTGTGGACGGCGTCAGCGTCAAGATCGCGTCCGCCTCTCGCCGGCGCTAACATCCGGCCATGCAACCTCCAAAGCCTTCTGGTGACATCGCAGACCTGCTCGCCATTATGGCCGCGCTTCGCACGCCCGGGACCGGATGCCCGTGGGACCTTGAACAGACCTTCGAGACCATTGCGCCTTACACGATCGAGGAAGCAGCCGAGGTTGCGGACGCGATCGCCCGCGGCGACATGCTGGATCTAAGAGACGAACTGGGGGATCTGCTGCTGCAGGTCGTCTTTCACGCACGCATGGCGGGTGAAGCCGGCGTCTTCGAGTTTAAGGATGTTGTGCGCGCCATAACCTCCAAGCTGATCCGCCGCCATCCGCATGTCTTTGGTGAGGCGACGAACTTGAAGCCGGATGAGGTGAAGGCGATGTGGGGGCGCATCAAGGCGCAGGAAAGGCTGGAGCGGATCAACGAGCGAAAGACGGCTGGATTGCCCCTTGAGGAGCGACCAAGCGTCCTGGACGGGGTTCCTGGCGCCCTGCCCGCCCTTGCGAGAGCCCTTAAGCTTCAGGCCAAGGCGGGCGAGGTCGGGTTCGACTGGAACGACGTTCGCGCGGTGCTTGGAAAACTGAAGGAAGAAATCGCCGAAATCGAAGAGGCGATCGATCTTGGCGACACATCCGGCGTTCGTGATGAGATTGGCGACTTTCTCTTTGCCACCGTCAATCTCGCGCGCCATCTCGGCGCCGATCCAGATGCTGCGCTAAGGGCCGCGAATTACAAGTTCGAGCGTCGATTCTCATTCATTGAAGGCGCCCTCGCCGCGCGCGGGAGTTCACCTGCGACCAGTACCTTGGAAGACATGGACGCTTTGTGGAATGAGGCGAAGGCGACCGAGCGCAAAAGCGGATAGATTCGGTCCGACTGACTTAGTGACGTTGGCGCGCATCGGGAAAGCGCGCCTGCAACCGACCTCGGCGATCCGGCGACACACGGACGACAAGGCGTTGCCGGCCATCGCTCTCGCTGCGTCTGTCGAGCACCTCTGTGCGCTCATGCAGCCAGTTCAACCCCGCGCCGTCCTGTGGTTCAAGTGTGACGACGAAGGTCAGTTGATCCTTCGCCAGCCGGCGTTCGATTGTAGACAACAGCCGATCCGCCCCCTCGCCCGTCAGCGCCGACACGGCGATGGCGGTGTGTTCGTCATCCGGACTGGCGACTCGCGCAAGCATTCGCTCACGGTCTGTGTCGGACAGAAGATCGATTTTGTTCCAGACCTCAATCACTCGCGACTGGCCGTCAGTCGTGATTCCTAGTTCTCCCAGGATCGTCTCGACGTCGGCCGCCTGCGCATCACTGTCTTCATGCGCGACGTCGCGCACATGCAGGATGACATCAGCTTCAACGACATCTTCGAGCGTCGCTCGAAAGGCTGCGACCAACATCGTGGGAAGATCCGAGATGAAACCGACAGTGTCAGAAAGTATGATGCGCGCGCCGTGCGGCAGGCGAATGGCTCTGGCGGTCGGATCAAGCGTTGCGAACAGCATATCCTGCGCAAGCACGTCCGCCTTTGAAAGCCGGTTGAAGAGAGTCGACTTGCCGGCGTTCGTGTAACCAACCAGAGCAATGATTGGATACGGAACCCGTCTTCGGCTGGCGCGATGCAGGGCCCGCGTCTTTTTGACGGAGTCGAGATCGCGCGCGATGCGAGCAATGCGTTCCTGAATTAGCCTGCGGTCGATCTCGATCTGGGTTTCACCAGGACCTCCAAGGAAGCCGAAACCGCCTCTCTGCCGTTCAAGGTGCGTCCAGGATCGAACGAGCCGGCTCTTTTGATAGTTCAAATGAGCCAGCTCGACCTGCAACGTCCCTTCCTTTGTGCGTGCGCGTCTCCCAAATATTTCGAGAATAAGTCCGGTGCGATCGATGACCTTGCAGTCCCACGCGCGCTCCAGATTCCTCTGCTGAACGGGCGAAAGCGCGCAGTCCATCGACACCAGCTTGATTTTTTCGTCGTTGACGCGCGCCGCAAGCTCGTCGACTTTTCCTTTGCCGAGATAGGTTGCGGGACGAATGTCGCCAAGGTTCACCGAGATGACTTCGCGCACATCCAGGTCAATCGCATGTGCGAGGCCGGCGGCCTCCTCGAGGCGCGCCTCCAATGGCCGCGATACCGCCAACGAAACGCTGCGTCGCGACAATGGGTAAGGACCCACAACAAGCGTTGGCGTCGCCGCGGCGGTCGCCTTCGCCTCGTCGACGACTGGCTTGCCGCCAGACCCTTGCCTGACCATGCGAGGATGTACGCCTACCCGCGCTCGGCTGGACCGCTCTCGTCCGTGGGATCGAAGAGCTGCACCGGCGCCCCGGGCATGATGGTTGAGATCGCATGCTTGTAAACGAGCTGAGAATGCCCATCGCGCCGCAACAGGACGCAGAAATTATCAAACCATGTGACGACGCCCTGCAATTTGACGCCATTGACCAGGAAAATCGTGAGAGGAATCTTCTGCTTGCGTACGTAGTTAAGGAAAGTGTCCTGAAGGTTCTGCGTCCGCTCTGCGGCCATGCCCCACCTCTTATTGTTCTCCCCTAAACGGGGATGTGATTTTCAGTCAGTCGCCGACCGGCGTCGAACCGTCTAAAGATAATACAGACATGGCTGTTGCTCATGCAAGGCCGCAGCCATGCGCGCTACGCAGCCGACTCCGCACGTTCTTCGCGGTCGCCAACTCCGAGCGTCTTGAGCTTGCGGTGGAGCGCCGATCGCTCCATGCCGATGAATTCAGCCGTCTTGGAGATGTTTCCTCCAAATCGATTGATTTGGGCGATGAGGTATTCGCGCTCAAACTCTTCGCGGGCCTCGCGGAGCGGCAGACTAAGGAGACGTTCGCCCCCTGCCCCGTTGGGCGTCGCAGGCACCAGGGCGCCGACGTCTTGGGGCAACATTTCGGCTGTAATTTCGGCGGCCGGATCGCCGCCAGCTAAAATCATCAGTCGTTCAACATTGTTACGGAGCTGACGAATATTTCCCGGCCAATCATGCGCCTGAAGAACGGCGAGCGCATCCGCTGCGACGCTCCGGCGCGCGAGCCCCTGTGATAACGATATCTGATCCATGAAGCTCGAGATCAGGCTCGGTATGTCGTCACGACGCTCCGCCAGGGCAGGAATTCGCAGAGGAACCACAGCGAGGCGATGGTAGAGATCCTCACGAACCCTACCCATCGCGATTTCGCTCGCAAGATCCTTGCTGCTGGACGAAATGATGCGAACATCGACGGTCACCTTTCCAGCACCGCCGACGCGCTGAAAGCTCTGCTCTGTCAGAACGCGCAGGATCTTGCCCTGAGTTTCCCGCGGCATGTCACAGATTTCGTCGATATAGAGAGTGCCCGCATGAGCCTCTTCAAGAGCGCCGACGCGGCGAGGCGTGTCGCCAGAAGCCTCAACGCCGAAGAGCTCAATTTCCATGCGGTCGGGCGTAATGGTGGCGGCGTTAATGATCACAAATGGTCCACCGGCGCGATTCGACTGCGTATGAATGGTGCGGGCCGCGAGTTCCTTACCCGAGCCGGGGGAGCCGGTAATCAGGACGCGCGCATTGGTCGGCGCGACCTTGTCGATCTGCTGGCGCAGCTGGCTCGCAGCGAGCGATGACCCAACAATTCCAGACGCTCTCGTTGAACTCGCCTTGAGATCGCGAACCTCGCGCCGCAGACGCGAGGTTTCGAGGGCTCGTTCCGCCACAAGAACAAGCCGGTCGGCCTTGAACGGCTTCTCGATGAAATCGTAAGCGCCCTTCTTGATCGCGGAAACCGCGGTCTCGATGTTTCCATGACCGGAGATCATGACCACTGGCAGATCGGCATGATCGCGTTTAATGAGGTCGAGCACCTGCAGCCCGTCGATCTTGCTCCCCTGCAGCCAGATGTCGAGGAAAACGAGATGGGGACGGCGAGCCGAAACCTGCGCGATGGCGTCGTCCGCCGTGCCCGCAGTGCGCGTTTTGAATCCTTCGTCTTCGAGGATTCCGGCGACCAACTCGCGGATGTCGTTCTCATCGTCAACGATGAGGATGTCCGCGCTCATGCATTCTGCTCCACTTGTTCATCCGTCTGCCGCGCCGCGCCCCCTGCGCTCAGAGGAAACCACATCCGCACCCGAGCCCCGCGCCCTTCGGGATTGTCGAGCAGTTCAATGCCGCCACCATGGTCTTCCATGATCTTGCCAACGATGGCGAGCCCGAGACCTGTCCCGCTGTCGCGGGTT
>JBEVKO010000307.1:0-6184 GCA_040509705.1 Beijerinckiaceae bacterium | reverse complement strand
CCCCCTTTAGATCACGATGCGTTTGGACGGAATCGTCCAAACGCATGGACGTGATCGATTCTTAGGTGAGAGCGGGATACTTGCGAAAAACCGGTTTCCACTTTTTCGCATCCCGCTCTAGTGAGCCATCGCCTTGACGATCGACTCCGTGACCTTCTTCGCGTCGCCGAACAGCATCATCGTGTTGTCGCGGAAGAAGAGTTCGTTCTCGACGCCGGCGTAGCCGGAACCCATGCCGCGCTTGATGAACAGCACTGTCTTCGCCTTTTCGACGTCGAGGATAGGCATCCCGTAGATCGGCGATTTCGGATCCGTCTTCGCGGAAGGATTGGTGACGTCGTTCGCGCCGATGACGTAGGCGACGTCGGCCTGACCGAACTCCGAGTTGATGTCCTCGAGTTCGAACACCTCATCGTAAGGCACGTTGGCTTCCGCCAGGAGCACGTTCATGTGCCCGGGCATGCGGCCGGCGACAGGGTGAATGGCGTACTTCACCTCGACGCCTTCCTTCTTCAGGAGATCGCACATCTCGCGCAAGGAATGCTGCGCCTGGGCCACCGCCATGCCGTAGCCCGGCACGATGATGACCTTCTGCGCGTTCTTCATGATGTAGGCGGCGTCATCGGCCGCGCCCTGCTTCACCGGACGCTGTTCTTTCGCCCCGCTGGCCGGGCCCGCCGTCTCGCCGCCAAAGCCGCCGAGGATGACGGAGATGAAGCTGCGATTCATGCCCTTGCACATGATGTAGGACAGAATCGCGCCAGATGAACCAACCAGCGCGCCGGTGATGATCAGCGCGAGATTGCCGAGAGTGAAGCCGATGCCCGCCGCAGCCCACCCCGAATAGGAGTTGAGCATGGAGACGACGACCGGCATGTCGGCGCCGCCGATCGGAATGATGAGCAGCACGCCGATTGCGAAAGAGAGTAGCGCGATCAGCCAGAACAGGAATTTGCTCTCGGTGCTGACAAAAAGCACAACGAGGAGCACCAGCAAGGCGCCGAGCCCGATATTGATGGCGTGGCGGTTAGGAAGGAGGATCGGCGCGCCTGACATGCGCCCATCGAGCTTGAGGAAGGCGATCACGGAGCCGGTGAAGGTGACGGCGCCGATGGCGACGCCGAGCACCATTTCGACAAGGCTCGATTTGTGGATCGAGCCGACCTCGCCGATGCCGAACGCCTGCGGCGCATAGAGCGCGCCGGCGGCGACGAGCACTGCCGCAAGTCCGACCAGCGAATGGAAGAACGCCACAAGCTGCGGCATCGATGTCATCGGCACGCGCTGGGCGATGAACGCGCCGGCGCCCCCGCCGATCGCCATGCCGAGAATCACAAGCAGCCAGGCCATGAGGTCGGCTGGCGGCGAAAGCAGGATCGTCGTGACGGCGGCGATCGCCATGCCGATCATGCCGAACTGGTTGCCCTGCTGCGACGTCGTCGGATGGGACAATCCGCGCAGCGCGAGAATAAAAAGGACGCCCGCGACGAGGTAGAGAAGATTGGCGAGGTTCGCGTTGAGCATGACCTCAACCCTTCTTCTTGTACATCGCGAGCATTCGTTCGGTGACGAGGAAGCCGCCGAAGATGTTCACCGACGCGAAGATCAGCGCAAAGAAGCCAAGAACGCGCGCCCAGAGCGGCCCGTCGCCGAGGGCCGGCGCCGCGCGGACGCCGACCGACAAGAGCGCGCCGACCACGATCACCGACGAAATCGCGTTGGTCACGGACATCAAGGGCGTATGCAGCGCCGGCGTCACCGACCACACCACGTAGTAGCCCACGAAGATGGCCATGATGAAGATCGCAAAGCGGAAGACGAACGGATCCACCGCTCCGCCGGTCGCGGCGTGCGCGGCGGCGGCCGCGACGTCGGCGGCGCTCACGCCCTGGAGCGCGTCGAGCGCCGCCTGGCCTTTCGCCAATGCGGCGCGCAGCGCATCCTGCGCATCGCGCACCTGCTGCATGAGCTGTTCGGGATTCGCCATGGTGAAGAGTCCCTGATCGTTGGCGTTTCGCGCGAGGCCGCGCCTACGCCGCCTGCGGCTGGAAATTCGGATGGACGACGGCCCCGTCTTTGGTGAGCAGCGTCGCCTTCACGAGTTCGTCGTCCCAGTTCGGCTTGAGAGACTTGGACTCCTTGTCGATCATCGTCTCGACGAAAGCGAACAGGTTCTTGGCGTAAAGCGACGATGCGGTCGCGGCGAGGCGTCCCGCCACATTCAGATGACCCACGATCTTCACGCCGTTCGGCGTCGTGTAGACTTCGCCGGGCCGCGCAAGCTCGCAATTGCCGCCGCGTTCGACCGCAAGATCGATGATCACCGATCCGGCCCGCATCGATTCCACCATCGCGGCCGAGACAAGCTTCGGCGCCGGACGGCCAGGGATCAGCGCGGTGGTGATGACGATATCCTGCTTGGCGATGTGCGAGGCGGTGAGGTCCGCCTGCTTCGCCTGGTACTCCTTGGACATTTCCTTGGCGTAGCCGCCGGCGGTCTGCGCCTGCTGGAATTCCTCATCCTCGACGGCGAGGAATTTCGCGCCGAGCGATTCAACCTGTTCCTTGGTCGCCGGCCGGACGTCTGTCGCGGTGACGACGGCGCCGAGACGCCGCGCGGTTGCGATCGCCTGCAGGCCGGCGACGCCCACGCCCATGATGAAGATCCTCGCCGCCGGCACGGTGCCGGCTGCGGTCATCATCATCGGCAGCGCGCGGCCATACTCCGCCGCGCCGTCGATCACGGCGCGATAGCCCGCGAGGTTCGCCTGTGACGACAGCACGTCCATCACCTGCGCCCGCGTAATTCGCGGCATGAATTCCATCGCGAATGCGGACACGTCCGCCTTCGCCATCGCAGTTAACGCGGTCTCGTTTCCGTAAGGATCCATCGTCGCCACGACGAGCGCGCCAGGCTTCATCAGCTTGAGCTCAGCCTCGCCTGGGCGGCGCACTTTCAGGACGATATCGGCGTCCTTGAGCGCATCTTCGGCGGATGCGGCGACAGTCGCGCCGGCGGCCTGGTAATCGGAATCGATGACGCCGGAGGCCAGGCCAGCGCCGGCCTCGACCACAACCGAAGCCCCGAGGGCGACGAATTTTTTCACCGTTTCCGGCGTCGCCGCCACACGGCCCTCGTTCGCCTCCGATTCAGACGGAATTGCGATGAGCATGACGTGTCACCTCGTGGCTATCGCCCGGGAGCGCTGAACCGTTGGAATACGACGGCCGGACGGGCGGCCCGTCAAGCGTCGGCTTCAAAGGACCCTGCGATGGTCACAACAGGAAAATCGCCATCCCGACGAGCAGGGCGACATTGATAATGATGGCCCATTTCACAAAGACGAGGAATCCGACATAGGTCCGCTCGTGTTCCGGATAATCCATGTCTGGATGCCCGTCCGCAGCCGGCGCGTGTCCGTGGTCAGCCATCAATCCGCCTCTTTCCTTTCCGTCCGGCCCATCTAGCGGATCGGTTTCCGGCTGACAATGCGACGGACCCGCCGCGTCGCGATGAGCGGGCTTTTTGATCCCCGAGATGAAACAAGGTCAAGATTGGCCATATTGGGGGTTGTCTTCTGCGCAAGATGCCCCTATGTGAGGCAAGTCGAATTCAGGTCGACCGACTTGGCCCTGATGCGCGAGCGTTGCTCGCCAGCACGTTCAAAGACCTCTCCAGAAATCGATAGGACCGACCGGGCGCATCGTGTGCGCGGCGATTCTGACTACTCCTACGAAAGATCAATATGCAAACGGGAACCGTAAAGTGGTTCAACGCCACCAAGGGCTTTGGCTTCATCCAGCCCGACGCCGGCGACAAGGATATCTTCGTTCACATCAGCGCGGTCGAGCAATCGGGCCTGCGCGGGCTGCGCGAAGGCGACCGCATCACATTTGACCTCGTGCGCGACCAGCGCACCGGCAAGGTTTCGGCGGGCCAGCTGAAGACGGCTGCGTAACGGCCGTTCTGGCCATTTGATCTGATCCTTCGGACCAGTCGACCACGGATGTACTGGCGACTGGATTCGGCGCGGGTTCCCACTCGCGCGGCGGCCTCCGCGATGCGGCGGCCGAGACAAGGATCAGGTCTGTTGCGCCGATGACGAGAGGCGGGGAGAGATCCTCGCCTTTTTGTTTGGCGCTGTTTGTTTACCCCGCGGCAGACTGCGATCTTCTCACGCCCCGCGGCGAGACCTAACCCGCGCCTTCCTTTCTCAATCCAGCCTTCTCGAGCGCGCGCGACTGGCGCGCCGCAACCGCATCGATCGAGAAATCTTCGATCGCGTCCTCGAACAGGCGGTGAAAGTTCAGCTCGGCGCTAAGGTGCAGAAACACGCCTCCAAGCCCAATGGCAGCGCGGTCCATGAAGACGAATTCCTGCGGGATCGTCACCGGCCCCCTCTGCTTCAGCGCCTGATGGACGCGAAACGCTTCGCGCCGGCCGTACTCCGACGGCTTCACGCCATCGGCGATCGTTCGCACGCGATCGTCCAGCAGCGGTCCATAAATGAAGCGCGCCCAGATGTTGAGGATGTCGATCAATTCCTTGCTGAGATCGCGGAATCCCCAGGTCTGGTAGGCGTGGACGATGCGCGCCTCATCGGCCGTCAGCAGCCCGCGATAGAGATCGACGACGCCTGCGACGAACGACACCGGGAAAATGCGGATGCAGCCATAGTCGAGCAGATTTATTCCGGCCGGCGGCGCGCCCGCGGCCCCGCCTTCGCGGAACACGGTGTAGTTTCCGAGATGCGGATCGCCATGAATGACGCCGTAGCGGCTGAATGGAATCCACCATGCCCTGAACAAGGCCGTCGCCAGCAGGTTGCGCGCGGCCTGATCGGCGTTCTTGAACGCCAGAAGCTTTTCGCCATCGAGCCAATCGAGCGTGAGCAGACGACGAGTCGAGAGTTCCAAATGCACGGCCGGCACGCGCACCAGAGGATCATCGGCATGAATGGCGCGGTAAAGCGCCGCATGCTTGGCTTCGCGCGCATAGTCCAGCTCCTCGCGCACGCGCGCCGCAATCTCCTTCGCGGCCTCGCGGGTGTCGACCACCGGGTTCATGCGGCGATGAATTGAAAAAAGAATTTCGAGCTGGCTCAAATCAGCTTCGACCGCCGACTGCATGTCGGGATACTGCAGCTTGCAGGCGAGCGCCTGTCCCGTCTTGCTGGTTGCGCGATGAACCTGCCCAAGCGATGCGGCTGCAGCGGGCTTCAGATCAAACTCGCCGAAGCGCGCCCGCCAGTCCGGCCCGAGCTCAGCCTGCATGCGCCGCTTGACAAAGGCGGCGCCCATGGGCGGCGCTTCCGCCTGCAGTTTCTGCAACTCCTCCGCATATTCCGGCGGCAACAGGTCAGGGATGGTGGCCATGAGCTGCGCCACCTTCATGATCGGGCCTTTCAGCCCGCCGAGCGCGGCCGTCAGCGCGCTGGCGTTACGCGCATCCGCGCCTTCGCCGCCGCCAAAAAGCCGCGCTCCGACGATGCGGGCGGCGACGCCCCCGACATTCGCGCCGACGCGCGCATAACGGGCGGCGCGAGCGGAAAGTCGATTCTTTTCGGGATCATGATCCGACATCATCCATCACATAGGATGAGCGCACCGTCTTCGCCAGCGGTCTAATCGGAAGCGAACCGGGCGAGGGACTCTGCGAGCCTGTCGCGGTCCGCGAGCAGGTTCTTGTATTTCAGCTGCGCCTGATCGAGCGCCAGCAGCTGGCTGCGCAATCCTTTCGCAAGGTCTCGGCCGCGCGGATGCATCGCGAAGGCCGTTACGGGATCCGTATAGACCCTGATGGTGAAGAGGATGTCGCCGGAGATCGGAAGCTTTGCAAGCGTCTGTCGCTCGACGCGGACGAACGCCTGTTCGCCCAGGGATCCGTCTTCGCCCGCCCAGCGCCGCACCGATTTGGTTTCGGGATGATGCAGCGCTCCGTCGTCATAGATCGACCAGTTGAGGCGCCAGACGGGCGCGCCCGGTTTCAGATGATCGAAGATGCGCGCGATGCGCGTCGCCATCTGTCCTGAAAATCCCGGCACCGCCTCATGGATGGCGTCCATCGGGCGATCGAACTTCTCCTGCAGCGACCAGGACGACGGAAAGCAGAGGGAGGCGGCCACGAGCCGCCATCCATCGATGCAATTTCGCATCAGGCAAAGGTCGTCCTGGACGAGACGCG
>JBEVKO010000306.1:0-9148 GCA_040509705.1 Beijerinckiaceae bacterium | reverse complement strand
GGGCCATTGACCGCTTGCTAAAACGCGATGGCCGTTGAATGCAGGGTGCTGAATTCTGGTTTTCCTTGGGAATGCAATGAATGGGAGGGCGATTAACGGGATAAATTTGCAATGGGCGCAACTCTCATGGAATCAGCGTCTCTTTTCGGAGCCGCGTCCCTGAGTCTGCTTGCGGCGCGACGCCGCATGCATTACCGCCGCTGCAAGTACGGCCCCGCCGACCGGAGAGCCTGATGACCTATGTCGTCACCGAAAGCTGCATCAAATGTAAGTATATGGACTGCGTGGAAGTGTGCCCGGTCGACTGCTTCTACGAGGGAGAGAACATGCTCGTCATCCATCCCGACGAATGCATCGACTGTGGCGTATGTGAGCCGGAGTGTCCCGCCGATGCAATCAAGCCAGACACCG
This sequence comes from Beijerinckiaceae bacterium, assembly GCA_040509705.1. Classification (GTDB taxonomy): domain Bacteria; phylum Pseudomonadota; class Alphaproteobacteria; order Rhizobiales; family Beijerinckiaceae; genus Terrirubrum. The sequence continues at coordinate 8,737 of JBEVKO010000306.1, read as the reverse complement.
AAGGGGGACTCGATAAGTGGCTGGAACTCAACGCCAATTACGCAAAGTCGTGGCCCAACATTACGATCAAGCGGGACGCGCCGGAGGACGCCAAGCAGTTCGACGGGGTTCCCGACAAGTTCGAGAAATTCTTCTCGCCTGAGCCTGGGCCAGGTGATTGAGCAAGGCGATTGAGCAAGGCGTTGAACAACGGATGACGCAAATTCGTAACGGAGGCGAAATGGGATGCCCGGCTCTCATTTCGTTATCGGCGAGTTAAGACGGCAAATGGCCAAAAACAGAATAATACGCAAATTCGTTGATTTTCCACGGTTTTCGTGCTAGGTCTTTTTTGCAGTCGATAGCCGTCCGCAGAACCGCGGTTCCACCTCAACGAAACGAACTCAAGCAGGGTTTCGACCTCGACATTTCTTGCTCGCAAGAGCCGTGTCGGCCGGGAGTCTGGACGGTTAACCTGTTTGCCGATGTTGGACGCCATTCCGGTTCCTTGCCGGGAGGGGGTCGATTTCTGTCAACTTTCCGGAGTGCCGCTGCTGATGTCTGCCGCCAAGATGCCCCCTCTCAAGACGCCCGTCGCCAAGTCTCCCGTCGCGAACGTGAACAAGCCACCGGTCGCGAAGAAGCCTTCGGCTGGCCGGCAGGGCTACAAGACCCACGAGCATGTGGTTTACCCCTCCCATGGCGTCGGCAAGATTGTCGCGATTGAGGAGCAGGAGGTCGCTGGCTTCAAGCTCGAACTCTTCGTCATCACCTTTGACAAGGACAAGATGACGCTGCGGGTTCCCACCGCGAAGGCGCAGTCGGTTGGCATGCGCAAGCTCTGCGAGCCCGCGGCTGTCGACAAGGCGCTGGACGTGCTCACGGGAAGGGCGCGCATCAAGCGCACCATGTGGTCCCGCCGCGCGCAGGAGTACGAAGCGAAGATCAATTCAGGCGATCTCATCGCCGTCGCCGAAGTGGTGCGCGATCTCCATCGGTCGGAAGCGCAGCCGGAACAGTCTTATTCCGAGCGCCAGCTTTATGAAGCGGCGACCGATCGCGTCATGCGCGAGGTCGCGGCGGTCCGGAAGATCACGGACAAGGAAGCCATGAAGGCGCTCGAGGAAAAGCTCGCCAAGGCGCCGAAGCGCGGCGCCAAGACGGACGCCGGTGAGCAGGACGAGGAAGAGGCCCAGGAAGAGGCGGCCTAAGTCGCTCGCGCGCTTTCGCGAACTCGTTGCATTACCGACCGCCGCGCCTCGCGCGGCGGTTTTTCTTTGGCCTGGCGTCAGTTGTTTCCGCGCCGTAACGCATGCAAATACCCCAGCAAAGAATCGGGAGGCCGGTGCGACGATGGCGGCGCAAAATCAGAAAGAGGACGGGGAACCGCGGGGACAGCTGACGGTCCAAATCAGTGCGATGCCGGCGGACACCAACGCCAATGGCGACATTTTCGGCGGCTGGGTCATGTCGCGGATGGACCAGGCTGGCGGCATCGCCGGTGTCGAACGCGCGCAGGGACGCGTCGTAACCCTCGCCGTCGAGGCGATGACCTTCATCCGGCCCGTGCGGGTCGGCGACGTGCTTTGCGTCTACACTGAGGTGGAGAAGGTCGGACGCACGTCCATGCGCATACACATCGAGGCCTGGGCGCGCCGCTTTCGCGAGCATCGCCGCGAAAAGGTCACCGACGGCACCTTCACTTTCGTCGCCATCGACGATCAGGGAAAGCCGCGCCCGATCCCGCCCGAGTGAACTATTCCGCCGGCGCGATGGAGATTGCAGGTCGTCGCAACGCCGAAGCAGCGGAGAACAGCAGCGCACCCAGCGCCAGACTCGCGCCTGCGACGCCGATCGCGGGGAAGCCGAGATGATCCGTGATCACGCCGCCGAACATCGCGCCGGCGCCCTGGCCAAGAAACATCACCGAGCCGCTCGCGCCGAGCAGCAGCGGCGCCGCTTCGGGCGCGGTCGCCACCAGGCGCGCCTGCATCGCGGGAATCAAGGTGAATAGCGCCGCTGCGCCGGCGAGAATGATCGCCGCCAGCAGCGCCGGCGCGAACTCGGCGAGCCCGCCGCTCAAAAGGATCGTATAGCTCGACAGCGTCACCATCATCACCGCGAACACGCCGACGGGAATGGTTCGGCCATGTCCGCGATCGACCAGCCAGCCGCCCAGCGGGACGCCAATGAGCGAACCGACGCCGACGCAGAGTTGATAGAGCCCGACATGACCGCCCGTCGCGCCGGTGATCGTCGACACGACGGGCCCGACATAGGCGACCACGGTGAATGTTGCGGCGAACCCGAGAAAGATGCTCATCAACGCCGGCGCTACGTCATCACGTCGCAGCAACTGCACGACTGTTCCGGCTGGACGCGGCTGTGGCGGCACGGCCGGGATCGCAATCCGCACGATAATCGCCGCCAGCGCCGACAGCGTCGCCGCAAAGACGAATGTCGCCCGCCACCCGAATGCGCCGCCGATGACCGATCCTGCGGGGATGCCCAGCATGAAGGCGACGGTTGTTCCGCCGGCGACGAAAGCCAGCGCTCGTCCACGCACCTCGGGCGTTGTGAGCGAAATCGCGGTCGCCGACGCGATCGGCACGATGAAGGTCGCCGCAAAGCCTGCCGCAATCCTCAGACCGATGAGACCGGCGAAAGCCGGCGTGATCGCCGCCAGGACGTTGATGAGGGCGACCGCCACAAGCGCCATGGTCAGAACGCCACGCCGCTCGCGCCTTCCGGCAAATCCCGCGGCGGCCGGCGCCGCAAGCGCGAATGTGATGGCGTAGGCGGTCGCCAGCTGGCCCACAGTGCCGATGGAGACCGAAAGGTCGCGCGCCATGTCCCCCAGCAGCCCGGCGAAGACGTAGGCCTGAGTGCCGCTTGCGAAAGTCGCGGCCACGAGCGGCCACACGGATCGGAAGATCGTCATCGTGTAACTACACTTTCATAGTTCGGCGACGCCTTCATCGGTTGTTCCGCATCAGGAGGCGGAGGCGGCGGCCGTGAGCGCAGCGCGCCGCAGGTTGCGCATGCCGACGCGCGGATCGGGCGCTTCCGGCGGACCAAGCACCCTTGCAATCGCCGACTGAATCCTCTCCCAGCGCGGCAGCGACTGCTCGACGAGCGCGCGGCCGCGCGGCGTCAGGCGATAGACCGCGCGCCGACCTCCGCTTTTGTCGCGGGCGATCAGTTTATCCCGCTGCAGCAACGCCAAACTGCGCACCAGAGTCGATCGCTCAACGCCGAGAATCTCGGCCATGGCGGCGATGGTCTCCGCTGATTCCGCCGCGATCATCCACAGTGTTGTCAATTGCGAGATCTCAAGACCGAGATCGGCGACCGCCTGGTTATAAACGCGCGCCATCAGGTTCGCCGTCTTGCGCGCTTGCAGCGCGTAGCACACGTCGCCCATGCCGCGCACGCGTTCACGCAAACTGATATCGTCCTGGCTCGACATGCCCCTATTGTGTAACTACACAGAATAGAAGTCAAGCCGCTCGCGGGCGGAACCCTAGCGAGGTCTACTCGACGATGATCTTGTAGAGCTCGCCCGGCCTGATCGGGGTCGCGCCGTCGAGACCGTTGAGAATGGAGAAGCGTTCCAGCGCCCGCTCCGACGTCATGTGCCGTGCGAGCGCCACCGCATCTTCGTTCGTTCCGGCCGTGACCAGGCCGATCTGCGTTGGCTTCACCGTCCTCGCATCGTCCGACGACAGCCGGTTGAAGCTTTCAATCGCGGCAATGAACTGCCCGTCCACATCCGAGGACAGAGACTGGGCCGAAAAAAGCAGGCGATAGATCGAACCGTCCATCTCGATTACCGCGAGCCTGTAGGACCAGTCCTTGCTGCGGCCGATACCGGTGGCCGCGGCAAGGCCGTTGATGTTGAGCGGCCGAACGTCCTCCATGATCACGCCTTCGAGGAGGCCGGTCCTGAGATAGTCCTCGGGCGTTTGGCCATTTTCGCGTGCTACGCGGTCGAACCGCATCGCCGACAGGCCGCCGGCGCCGCGTCCGATGACCACCTGACCGTTGGCTTCGAGCGTAAACCCCTCGGGTGCGGAAAAGCCATATCCGCTGGCCGTGCTGATGAAGCGCCGACCTCTGATGACGCCGCCGCCCCGATCGTCGCCGTAGGCCATGCCTTCAATCGCGCGCAGCCAGCCTTCGCGATTGCTTTCCCCCTGGCCCGGCCCGCCGATCTGTCGGGCGGCGAGAAGCGCCTTCTGAACACGCTCCGGCGTGGTTGGATGGGTCGCGAGAAAATCGACCTTGGCGCCGCTGGACCGCAGGCCGCCGCTACGGCCAAGCGAAGTCAGAAATCGCACCGAACCATAGGGGTCGTAACCGGCCCTGGCCATCGTGCGAACGCCGAACTGGTCCGCCTCCAGCTCCTGAAGTCGCGAGAAGCTCGCAATCGTCAGCCGCGACCTCGCCCGCGCACGATCCCCGCCAGCCGTGTCATTCAGCAGATCGGCGCTGACCTTGCTGACGAGATCGGCGTTGCGCTCCAGTTCGCCCCGGGCGTTCGCGTGCTTTGCCGTGACGTGGGCGATTTCGTGCGACAGCACGGCCGCGATTTCGGACGTATCGTTGGCGAGGGCGAGAAGTCCGCGCGTCACATAGAGGCGCCCGGTTGGAAGGGCGAACGCATTGATGGTCGGACTGTTGAGAACGGTGACCTGATATGATTGGCCGGGCTCGTCGCTCGCCGCCACCAGCCGCCGGGAGATGTCCGAGAGGATGCGTTCCGCTCGCGGCGACCTGTAGGCGCCGCCGAAGGACGCAACGAGTTGGGCGTGAGCGCGGTCGCTCACACCACCCGCGCCGAGGACCCGCGGCGTGGAGGCCGGCAGCGCCAACGGCTTCGCCGTCTCCGGATCGAGCGTGAGGCAGCCGCCAGCGCCAACTACAAGAAGCGCGCTTGCCGCCACGCGTCTTGCAGTCCCGAACTGGCTACCCGCCGAATTGAGCGCCCTGCGCCTCACTTCACGACCTCTATCTGTCCGGCGCTTACGATCTCGATGGCCGGCGCGCGCCACCCGCCGACCATGCCGCGCACGCGAACGCTCTTTCCGCGCAGCGAAGATAGTGGGATTCCGGCCTTTTCGAGGAGCCTGACAACGCGAGGCGTCAGTGTGGCCGCAAAGTCACGCCGGAAATCGCGCCCGAAGTTCAAATAAACTCGTCGCGTCCGTTCGCCAACAGTCAGAATTCGCCCTTCAACGATAGCAAAGCGGCCCGCGAGCGCAAGGATCGCCGCCGGCTCCCCGGTAAAGACGTATGCGGGCGTCATTCTCGCCCCACAGGCCAAGTCCGCCGCGACGCGCCTCTGATTCGGAACCGAGCAGCGAGGCGGCGCAACTCTCCTCCTCCTGCAGCGGCCAGACGCGGGCAAGACCCGCCTTCACCAATGCGCGGTGGACCGACGTCGCATCGCCCCCGACGGGTTCCATCCGCCAGACGTCTCGCCCCCACCGATCGCGACCGCTCGGCGCCACGACAACACGCACGGTCGTTGCCGACATCGCCTGCCGGATCGCGGCGAGATGTCCGGCCCAGCGCGCCGCTGGCATGGCGTCGGCGCCCAAGTCGAGGTCTGCCAGCCTGCCGATGCGCCCGTCGGTGAGATGTATGTCGCCGAGATCGCTGACTGTGCGGATCGTCGCGATCGCGCCTTGAGGCGCGCTGCAGGGATCGGCGCCGCCGGCGGGTTCCGCCTGCGCAACCGCGGACGGCGTCATCGCGAGCGCCAGCGAAATAAGGATCCGCGAAGGCGGACGAAACTGCGCCGGCATGACAGAACTTCACGATGGGTTGCGACGTCATCGACGGATGCGCTCGCTTGCCCAGCGCCAAGTCGCCGCGCAATGTCCAATATGCGAAAGAATTTCTCAGGCAGCGGGCGGTCGCAATGAAAGTGATTGTCGTGGGCGCCGGCGCAATCGGCGGTTGGATCGCCGGGGCGCTTTCTGGCGCGGGCGCGCAGGTTGCGCTGCTTGCGCGCGGCGCGGCGCTCAACGCCGTGCGCGCGGACGGTCTCATCGTCCGCAACGGCTCTGCGGCGCGCGTCCATCGCATCGCAGCATCGAACGACGTGGCAAGTCTGCCGATGCCGGACGCCGTCATTGTCACTGTGAAAACCTACGATTTCGCCGCCGCTGCAACACAGATTTCGCCCGCGCTGAAGCCTGGAACAGCCGTCGTCACCGCGATGAATGGCTTGCCCTGGTGGTTTCTTGACGGCCTCAAGGGCCCGCTCGACGGCGCATCGCTCGACAGCATCGATCCGGGCGGAAGCGCCGCAATCCATTTGAAACAGGCGCGCCGCGTCGCGGCGGTCGTGCATGGTTCGACGCGCGTCGCCGCTCCCGGCGCGATCGAGATTGGCAAGCTCGACCGGCTGATTCTCGGCGAGCCCGACGGCGGCGCATCCGACGCGACTCAGGAACTCGCGCGCCTCATCGAAGCAAGCGGCTGCCCCGCGCCTGTGTCCGCCGTGATCCGCACCGAGATCTGGAGCAAGCTCTGGGGCAACGCCAGCGTCAATCCGATCAGCGCTCTGACGCGCATGTCGTCGGGCCAGATCATGGGCGACGACCTCGTCGCAGACGTGACGCGCGACATGATGGAGGAATTCAAGACGATTGGCGCCGCGCTCGGCGTCCCGCTTGAGGCCAGCGTCGATGATCGCATGGACGTTGCACGCAAGCTCGGCGATTTTCGCACCTCGATGCTGAACGACGTTGAAGCGGGCAAGCGTCTCGAAGTCGACGAACTGCTGGGCGTCGTGGTCGAGCTCGCCGACCGTCTCGGCGTCGACGCGCCGACGAGCAGGCTCGTCTATGCCCTCGCGCGCGGACTCGCACGCCGAATGGCGTAGATCGCCAACGCATTGCAGCTGCGCGGTCGTTGCGCCTTGCGAGGCGGCTTATCTCGACTAATTTCTCCTCTCTTTCCTTCCCCAAGGCTTCCCCGGACATGCCCAAGCTTTTCGAGCCCCTCGATATCGGACCTGTGCGCGTTCCCAACCGCATCGCCATTGCGCCGATGTGCCAGTATTCAGCGCATGACGGCTGCGCCAGCGACTGGCATTTCCAGCATCACATGATGATGGCGATGTCGGGCGCCGGTCTTGTGATGGTCGAAATGACCGATGTCGAACGCCATGGCCGCATCACGCACGGATGCCTCGGGCTCTACTCCGACGACAATGAGCGCGCGCTCGCGCGCACCCTGGCCGCAGCCAGAGGCGTCGCGGCGCCGGGCGCGCGCTTCGGAATCCAGATCGCGCATGCCGGACGGAAAGCATCCGCGCAAAAGCCGTGGGACGGCGGCTCATGGTTGCGGCCTGACCAGGACCCGTGGCGCGCCGTTGCGCCGTCCTCCATCCCGTTCGACGATGGCTGGCCGGCGCCCGCCGAGCTCGACGAAGCGCGACTCGATCACATTCGCTCCAGCTTTGCGCAAGCGGTGAAGCGGGCGGTGCGCATCGGCTTTGACGTGATCGAGTTGCACATGGCGCATGGTTATCTGCTGCATTCCTTCCTGTCGCCGATCGCCAACCGGCGCAGCGACAGTTGGGGTGAGCCGATGGCCTACCCGCTGTCGGTTGCAGACGCGATCGCAGCGGAAGTCCCTGCGCATGTCGCGTGGGGCGCACGCATCACCGGTTATGACTGGACCGAGGGCGGCATTGTTCCTGGAGATGCGATCGCGCTGGCTCGCGCGCTGCGCCAACGCGGCGCATCCTATGTCGACGTTTCGAGCGGCGGCGTCACGCCGAAGGTGAAAGTCGAAGTGGGACCGGGCTACCAGGTTCGTTTCGCGGCGGAGGTGAAGCGCGCAGTTCCGGATCTCGTCGTGCGTGCGGTGGGCTTGATCGTCGAACCGACGCAGGCGGAGGAGATTCTCGCGCGCGGCGACGCCGACCAGATCGCCATCGCCCGCGCGCTGCTCGCCGACCCGCGTTGGGGCTGGCGCGCCGCCGAACGGCTCGGCGCCGAGATCGCTCGCCCGCCGCAATATGCGCGCGTCGCGCCGAAGCTCTGGCCAGGCGCCGCTCTGATGCGCTGAGCCGCGCGACGCGACCGGGCGCCTGATCAGATCACAATCACCTTGTCCGGCAGCTCGTTGCGATTGTCGGCGGACGGCGGCGCGATCGACGCGAGAATGGCGCCGCACCGTTCTACTGCCATAACAAGCCCGTCGGAAGCGCGATCCTTTGCGAGCGCATCGAGCAGCGCTGCTATGGTCTCGCGCCATGTCTCATCATCGACCTTGGCGGCGATCGCATCGTCCGCCAGGATTTCAGCATATTGCTCCGCTGCAGCGACGAATATCAGCACGCCGGTCCGTCCCTCCGTGCGATGCAGCCCCTGCGCCGAGAAATGCGCGCGCGCGGCGAGGCGAGCCTGCATGCGACGTATCCATCGCGGCGTCATCGCCGCGCGGCGCCGGAGCGGAAACGCCAGCAGCAGCGTGAAGAGAATGAAGCTAGCGGTCAGCGCAAGCAGAATGACCGAGGCGCTGAACTCCGTCAGCCACACCAGCGGCCAGGCGACTGCGATCGCCGCGAAAATCGCCCACAGCGCAGGCGTCGCCCAGTAGGCGCCGGTTGCGCGCATGACCACGCAGATGATTTCTGCGGCGGTCGCAGCTTCCGCCCCTGCGATGGCGGCCGCGACGCGGGCGCGATCTTCATCGGAAAAGCGCAGCATCACCAGTCTCCCGAGGCGCCGCCGCC
>JBEVKO010000305.1:0-4642 GCA_040509705.1 Beijerinckiaceae bacterium | reverse complement strand
CAGTCGAGCACCGGCATGAAATTGTAGCAGATGGTCCTCACGCCGCAGGCCGCGAGATTTCTCAGCGAAACGCGATAATTATCGAAATAATTGTCGAGAGGTCCTTCGTTCAGCTTGATCGCTTCGTGAACGGGCAGGCTCTCGACCACGCTCCAGACGAGACCGGCTTCCGCGATCAGGCTTTGACGCTCGCGGGTCGCTTCGACCGGCCAGACTTCGCCGTAGGGAATGTCATGCAGCGCCGTGACGATGCCGGTCGCGCCGGTCTGCCTGATCTCGGCAAGCTTGATATCGTCCGCCGGTCCGAACCAGCGCCAGGTTTCTTCCATGACGCACCGCGATCTTCGCCCCCGCCGGCGATTGACCGCATAGGGAGGAAAAAGTCTAGTATGGGGTCCATGGCGAAGCAAACCGACGGGCCGCCGCGCAAAAGGGATTGCGCTTTTGGCCGCGCCGGCTAACGAACAATTGTGGGAGGAAACATGACACAGGTGACACGCAGAAAATTCGTCGTCGGCGGGATCGCCGCGGCGAGCCTCGCCTACGCTGGGCTCCCCGCGTTCGGCCAATCCGGCGCGCGGCTCCGCTGCTTCTGGTGGGGCAATCCGGAACGCGATCGGCGCACGCGCGCGGCGCTCGACGCCTATCAGCAAAAGTCGGGCGTGCAGATCAGCTCTGAATCCATCGGTTGGGGCGAGTACTGGACCAAGCTCGCGACGCAGACCGCCGGCGGCAATGCGCCCGACCTGATCCAGATGGATTACCGCTACATCTACGAATATGCGCGACGCAACACGTTGCTGGCGCTGGAAGGCGTCATGCCGAAGCCGCTCGATCTGGCGACGTTCTCCGCCGGCGCGCGCGATTCCGGCAAGGTCGACGGCAAGCTTTACGGCGTCACGCTGGGCACCAACTCGAAGGCGATGATCTACGACACCGCCATGTTCGAGAAAGTCGGCGTCAAATCCCTCGACCCCAACTGGACGTGGGAAGACATGGCGCGCATCGCCGGCGAGATCTCCAAACTCAATCCCGGAAAATATTGGGGCACGGGCGACAACAGCCGCTGGGAGCAGGGCTTCGAGCACTGGCTCAACCAGCGCAAGAAGCTGCTCTACACCGAGGAAGGCAAGGCGGCGTTTACGCGCGATGATGTGGCCGAGTGGTTCGAACTCTGGGACAAGCTGCGCAAATCCGGCGCCTGCGCGCCGGCGGAAGTCGCCGCGATGAACACCGGCAGCGTCGACCAGTACGAAATCAGCCGCGGTACGGCGGCGATGAGCTACGCCAACTCCAACCAGGTCGTCGCCTTCCAGGCAATCCACAAGGGCAAGCTCGCCATGAGCGTTTTCCCGAACCTCAAGGGCGGCGTCTCCGGCCACTATATCAAGCCGGCGATGCTGATGAGCATTTCTTCGCGCAGTCGCGCGCAGGAGGAGGCCGCGAAGATCATCCAGTTCATGGTGAACGAAGAACCTGGCGTGAAGGCGCTGGGCATCGAGCGCGGCGTGCCGGGCTCGAGCGAGGCGCAGAAGATGATTGCGCCGGACCTCGACGAACTCGGCAAGGCGCAGGTCGACTACGTCGCTGCGGTGACGAAGGTCGCCGTGCCGCTGCCGCCGCCGCCGCCGAAAGGCGCCGGCGAGATCGAGACGCTGCTGCGTCGCGTCGCCGATTCGGTTGCGTTCGGAAAGCAGGGGGTGAAGGAAGGCGCGGTCCAGTTCCACACCGAAGCGGTGAACGTCCTCGCGCGCGCCTGAGGAGATGGACGGGCGGCGACAGGGTAGGAACATCGCGTGCACGGCGTACAGAAGATCGTCAAAGGCCCGGCGGCCAATCGTTTTCGGAACGAGGATCTGCCGGGCTATCTTTTCCTCGCGCCGTGGATAGCGGGCTTCCTGCTGTTCACGCTCGGGCCGACGCTTGCATCGCTCTATCTGTCCTTCACGAAGTTCGATCTTCTGAGCGCGCCGAGCTTCATCGGGCTCGACAACTATCGCTTCATGTTCACCAGCGACCAGCGCTTCGGCAACGCATTGAGGGTGACCTTCATCTACCTCATGTTCGAGGTGCCGCTGAAGCTCGCCTTTGCGCTTGCAGTCGCCATGATGATGGACAAGGGAATCCGCGGCGGCGACGTCTACCGCGCCCTGTTCTACATTCCCTCTCTGCTCGGCGGATCGGTCGCCATCGCCGTGCTCTGGCGACAGCTGTTCCAGGGCGACGGCATCATCAACCGCGCGCTATTCGCGCTCTTCGGGGTTCAGGGCCCGAGCTGGATCTCCAACCCGGAAACCTCGATCTATACGCTCGTCATTCTGGCGGTGTGGCAGTTCGGGTCGCCGATGATCATCTTTCTCGCCGGCCTTCGGCAGATTTCGCCCGAGCTTTACGAAGCAGCCTCCATCGACGGGGCGAGCAAATCGAAGCAGGTCTGGCGCATCACCCTGCCACTGCTGGCGCCAGTCATCTTCTTCAATATCGTCCTGCAGGTGATCGAGGGATTCAAGGCCTTCACCCCAGCCTTCATCATCAGCGGCGGCACCGGCGGCCCCGTGGATTCAACGCTTTTCTACACGCTCTATCTCTATCAGGAGGCGTTCGCGCATTTCCGCATGGGCTACGCATCGGCGCTGGCCTGGGTGTTGCTGGTTATCATCGCCGTCTTCACTTCGATCAGCTTCTTCACGTCGAAATATTGGGTCTTCTACGAAGATGAACGCTGAAGCTCTCCATCCGTCGCGCCAGGCCGGCGCGCAGAAGTCAGCCTACGGCGCCGTGCTGCGCCATGCGCTGCTGATCGGCGCCTCGATCATCATGCTCTATCCGCTCCTGTGGATGCTTGCGAGCTCGTTCAAGCCGGACTCCCTGATCTTCAGCGATATGTCCCTCATTCCGCCGTCGCTCAATCCGCGGAACTATATCGAGGGCTGGAACGCGCTGGAGGTGAGCTTTTCGCGCTTCTACTGGAACTCCTTCGTCATCGCGGTTCTGGCCGTCATCGGCAACGTCATGTCCTGCTCGCTGGCCGCCTATGCGTTCGCGCGGCTGAATTTCCGCGGCCGCAAGCTGTTCTTCGCATTGATGATGGCGACGCTGATGCTGCCCTATCACGTGACCCTCATCCCGCAGTACGTTCTCTTCCTCAACATCGGCTGGGTCGACACCTTTCTGCCGCTCGTGGTTCCGAAGTTCATGGCGGGGGACGCCTTCGCCATCTTCCTGATGGTTCAGTTCTTCCGCAGCTTGCCGCGCGAGCTCGACGAGGCGGCGAGGATCGATGGCTGCGGGCCCTGGCGCATCTACTGGATGATCGTTCTGCCGCTCTCCAAGCCGGTTCTGGCGACCGCTGCGATTCTCACTTTCCTGTGGACGTGGAACGATTTCTTCGGTCCGCTGATCTATCTCAACGACATTTCCCACTACACCGTCCCGCTCGCGCTGCGGGCATTCGTCGACACGACCGGGCTGTCGGCGTGGGGACAGCTCTTTGCGATGTCGTCGCTGGCGCTCGCGCCGATCTTCCTCTTCTTCCTCTTCTTCCAGCGCCTGATCATCAACGGCATCGCTATGTCAGGATTGAAAGGCTAGAGCTTTCGCATGGTTCAGCGTTCCATCAGATTCGCCGCGATCGGCCTCAATCACAGTCACATCTACGGCCAGACGCGGTGCCTGCTCGACGCGGGCGCCGAGCTCGTCGCTGTTCATGCGATCGAGGACGACCTCGCCAAAGCCTATTGCGATGCGTTCCCGCAGGCGAAGCGCGTCGCCGACCGTCGTGAGATTCTCGACGATCGCTCCATTCAAATGGTGATCAGCGCGTCCATCCCGGACGAGCGCGCCGCCGTCGCCATGGAAGCCATGCGCCACGGCAAGGATGTGATGGTCGACAAGCCGGGCCTCATCACGTTGGAGCAGCTTGCCGAGGTCAAGCGCGTCCAACAGGAAACGCAGCGCATCTGGTCCGTGTGCTTTTCGGAGCGCTTCGAGACCGCGTCGACGGAGCGGGCGAGCCAGCTTGTTGCGGCGGGCGCCATCGGCCGCGTCATTCAGACGGTTGGGCTCGGTCCGCACGCGTTGCGCAACAATCCGCGGCCCGACTGGTTTTTTCAGCGGCGTCGCTATGGCGGCGTGCTTGCGGACATCGCCGCCCACCAGTGCGATCAGTTCCTGCTCTTTACCGGCTCCACAAAGGCCGAAGTCGTCGCCTCGCACGTCGGCAACTATGGAAACCCCGAAACGCCGGAGCTTGAAGACTTCGGCGAAGTCCTGCTGCGCGGCGACAGAGGCACAGGATACATTCGCGTCGATTGGCTCACGCCAAAAGGGCTGGGCGTCTGGGGAGACGGCCGTCTCACCATTCTCGGAACGGACGGCTACATCGAGCTGCGCAAATACGTCGATATCGCCGGCAAGCCCGGTGCGGACCATCTCTTCATCGTCGACGGCAAGGATACGCGCCATATCGACTGCGCGGGGACGCCGCTAACCTATGGGCCGCGCCTCATTGCCGATGTCCTCGATCGCAGCGAAACCGCGATGACGCAGGCGCATTGCTACCTGGCGACGGAGCTCGCTCTCAATGCGGAGGCGAAGGCCGTGCGCGTGGGAGGCGCCGTGTGACAAGAAAATTCGGGGTCGC
>JBEVKO010000304.1:0-8825 GCA_040509705.1 Beijerinckiaceae bacterium | reverse complement strand
GGTTTGGCCGTCGAGGCGACTGGGAGCGCCGAAGACGGCGTTTGGGTTGATCGCCCCCCGACATACCCGAGCGCTGGGTGAGGCATTCGCCAGGCTTCTCGGCGCTCCCACCTTCGGAACCGCCTCGATCATTCCCGCGTTTCTCTAGGCTTGCAGGCCGTTCGTGGAACACCGGCCGGCATGCGTCGACGGGGACGCGGTTTCACCTAGCCCCGAAGCTCGCGTCCCCGTCTCTCAAACGCTCTTGCGCCGCCCATCGAGCGCCGCCCTTGTAGCTCTATGCGCAGCGCCTCGGTTGTCGGCGCCCAAGACAATCATCCGCGTCGCCAAATTCTGGCCATTGCGGTCGTCAGGCAAACCGGAACGATACGCGGACTATTGTGGACGGTGAAATGAATGACGGCTCTCAACATCGTCATTCTTGCTCTTTGAACTTCATGGTGTTCGCCTGGCATGCCATCGATCATCCCGAGACCACGCCGAAGTGGGACTATTGATCACCGCAACGCGGGCGCAACGTCGACGGAGCTTGAGGCCGTTTCCTCAGACGTATTCAGTCGGCCCATCTCGATGATGTAGTCGGCGGGGTAGAGCCAAGAACTGTTCGGGGCTTTTAAGCCCATAAACTGCGCGATTTCCCCCACCCACACGTTGCAATTGTTTGTGACGGCGTGCCACATCGCATTGCTCGCCTGCTTTTCCTTGAGGTGAGGCCTGAAGCGATTGTATTCCTCCTCGCTCAGGTAGACGCGGAAGCGCGCTGTCACATATTCTTCCTCAAGGTCGCCGTCGCTTGGCCCGGTTTCGGCCGTCACCGGGACTACGTGGCCAATCGTCCACAGCTCCGGCGTAGCGCCAGCTGGGTGGAACCCGGCAACGTTCTTATCCGTCAGTTCGCCGACCTGACCCTTCTGGTTCAGCCGCCCGTGAACCAGAAAGGTGTGGCCGTAGCTGAGGGCCGAACGCGACCGAAACTCAACGAAGTATCGGCCGGCGTCCTTGTGCGCGCCCTTCGCCAGCGGATCGTTCCGCACGGCGGGTTGCGCGACGGCTACCTCCGTCCTTTCGGGCTGCGAGGGAACGAATTCGCGGTCAACCTCGGATTGAACCGTGTTGCACGCGGCGAGAGAAAGGGCGACCAGGGCGCACACGATCGTCGGGCGCATGGAATTCTCTTCTATCGATTGCGAGTCGAATAACGATTGAGGGCCGAACTACTAGCATCCCGCGCGAGATTGTGTGTTGCCTCTCAGCAACTGCCCCGGCAATTCCATTTCACGCGATGCTGTGAGTGACCACGAACCGTCGCCTGTCCCGGTCCGCTATAAAGCGGCCTCAATTTCGCCATGTCTGCGACGCGCCAATGCCGGAACTGAGTTTGAGCCGATCAGGAGTTCTGAATGCTCGCTGCGCCGGTTGCCCAACAACGGCGTTTTCAGCTGGTTCTCATCAAGCCATCGCACTACGACGACGACGGCTACGTCATTCAATGGGTGCGCGCGGTAATTCCCTCTAACACATTGGCGGTGCTTTACAGTCTCGGGCGGGACGCGGCCGAGCGAGCGATTCTTGGACACGACACGGCCATCGACATTACGGTCATCGACGAGATCAACAGCCGAGTCAAAATCCAGAAACTTCTCAGCCAGTTTCGCCGCAACGGGAACTTCGGTCTCCTCGGCATCGTCGGCGTGCAGTCCAATCAGTTTCCGCGCGCCCTCGACATCGCTCGCCCCTTCCGCGCGGCGGGCGTGCCGGTGATGATCGGCGGCTTCCACGTGTCCGGCTGCCTCGCCATGCTGCCCGAGTTGCAGGCGGATCTGAAGGTCGCCCTCGACATGGGCGTAAGCCTGTTCGCCGGCGAACTCGAAGGGCGCGTCGACACCATTCTCAAGGACGCGGCGGACGCCGCGCTGAAGCCGATCTACAATTACCTAAAGGAACTGCCGGCGCTCGAATCCGAGCCGACTCCGATTCTCCCGGAGAAACATCTGCGGCGGACTATCCAGTCCCTGGCGAGCTTCGACGCCGGCCGGGGTTGCCCGTATCAGTGCTCGTTCTGCACGATCATCAACGTGCAGGGCCGCAAGTCGCGCGGACGCACGGCCGACGACGTCGAGCGCACCATTCGCGAGCACTGGAAGCACGGCATCCGCCATTTCTTCATCACCGATGACAACCTCGCCCGCCACAAGCATTGGGAATCGATCTTCGACCGCATTATCGAGCTGCGCGAGAATCACGGCTTCAAGGTCAGGCTGATGGTGCAGGTCGACACGCTGTGCCACAAGATCCCGAACTTCATCGACAAGGCGGCCCGCGCCGGCGTCAATCGTGTGCTCGTGGGCATGGAGAGCATCAACGCCGCCAACCTTATCGCGGCCAACAAGCGCCAGAACAAAATCACCGAATACCGCAAGATGCTGCTCGCCTGGAAGCACGCCGGCGCCATCACCACGGCGGGCTACATCCTCGGCTTCCCGTTCGACACTCCCGAGTCGATCCGCGAAGACATCGAGATCATCAAGAAGGCGCTGCCGCGCGATATCCTGGAATTCTTCATCCTCACGCCCCTGCCCGGATCGGAGGACCACAAGATCCTCTACGCCAAGGGGGAGTGGATGGACGCGGACATGAACCGCTACGACGGCGAGCATGCGGTCTCGCACCATCCGAAGATGTCAAAGGAAGTGTGGGAGGAGGTCTACCAGGACGCCTGGCGCACCTACTACACGCGCGAGCATATGCGGACGCTGCTCCGGCGGGGCGTCGCCGCACGCTGCAGCAAGTCGCGACTCATCGCCTTCATCTACATGTTCGCCTCATCCGTTCCGAACGAAAACGTGCACCCGCTCCAGGGGGGTCTGCTCCGCCGCAAAAGCCGGCTCGACCGCCGGCCAGACCTGCCGATCGAACCCGCCTGGTTGTTTTATCCCAGATATGCGGCCAGGTTCGTCGCCGGAACCGCGCGCTCGGCCCGGCTGCTCGCTTGGCTCGTCTGGACGCAGTGGCGCATCGAACACGACCCGAACCGCCACGCGTACACCGACCAGGCTCTGACGCCGGTGACGGATGACGAGGAGGAGAAGCTCGAACTCTTCACCCATAACGATGCCGCCCGCCACGCCGTCGAGCACGCGCGTAAGGTCGCCCAGCTTACCGGCCATGGCCGAGAGCCTGCCGTCGCCTGACCAGACCAAAGCGCCTGTCGTGGGATCGGGATCGCGAGGAATTGCAAGGCGGATCGCCGCCTTGACGCAAGCGCGACATCAAAAATCGAGAGACTGATGAACGCTATGCGCCCAACAAGGCAAGCAGCCGGGGGCACTCGACCAGAAGGTCGCACAATTCGCCGAATTCATCGAGATTGCCCGGCGCAGGGGCGAGCCTGAACCAGTCTCTCTCGCCGCGTCTCGGTGACCACACAAGGCGCTCTTCCAGAAGATAGACGCCATAGAGGACTTCAACTCCTCCGCGCTCCGCAACGTCGAGCCCCCGATGGATCCCGTGCGCTGTCAGGGCCGCGTTGAGCGTGATGGCCAGTTCCACCAGAGCGGTCCGGTAACCGGGCCGATTGACGATCTCCGCTCCGTGCGCCCGCTGAAGCCAGCGCGCGCCAACCTGGATCACAACCAACGTACGGTCCAGAATGTGCCGCAGGTCTTTCTGGGTCATGACGCCCAGATACTTGCCAGGTTGAAGGTGAACGTCGACTGCCGCCGTTACTGCGCCGCATTGGCTATGCCCGAGCACAACGATCGTCCTCAAACTCTCTTTGAGATGATCGAGCGCGTAGTTCAGGCTTCCCAGCACGTCGTCGCCCAGACCGTTGCCGGCGACCCTGACAACGAAGAGATCGTTGGGGCCTTCGGAAAAGACGAGTTCGACGGGAACGCGCGCATCGGCGCAGCCGACAATCGCAGCAAACGGCTGCTGCCGCGGAACAGTGCCAAGTCCTGGAAAAAGTCCGACATCATAGGGGGCGACATCGATGCGCAGGGTCGCAGGCGGAGACAAGTTCGTTTGACCCAGCAGCTCGGCAAAGGATCGGTTTCCGGTCTCCAGCCGCAAGCGCGCCGCCGCCGCATCGGGCGGCAGAGGCCGATGCTCAGCGTTGAATGCGAACCGGTAGACGACCTCGGCCCACCAGTCCGGATCCTGGCTGGAAGAGGCGACCTTTCCCGATTCCGTCATGCTGGAAAGCTCCCTGAATAAACGTCCGCGATCTGGGTAGCCGTCTCATTGACTGGACCAAGCCGATCGCACCATGTCAATTGGACAACGCGCAGGCTGCGGGGACGCAGACTTCTCCCGCAAGGCCAAGATTTTGGCGTGTCCCTGCAATTTGCCGGCCCGCAGAGACCAGCCCATAGCGCGGCGCCTTGCGGCGCCGGTATCAGGTTGAATTCAAGACCGGGTCTGCGCTATCCTGCTCGCGCAATCGGAACCGGCGGAGGGCCATTGGAAACCTCTCTCGTCGAATGCCGGCGCCAGGCTGTGCAAGCACTCAGCCTTGCGCCCGCCGCATCGTCGGCTGCGAGCGCGTGATGCTACTGCAGCTGGCCGTGGCTAGCATTGTCAGTCTTGCGAACATCGCGGTGCAGTCCATTGCAATGGCATTCGTCATTCGAGTCATAAGGCGTCGCGAAGCGGTCAAGGACTCCCTTCACTTTCGAGTTCACCTCCCCATTCTGATGATGGCCGTCGTCGTCGTCCTCGGCCTTGCGCACATGGTCGAGGTCGCAATCTGGACGCTGGCGTATCTCGCGCTCGGTGTTGCTCCCCCTGAAGCCAGTTCGCTTTACTGTGCGCTCGTGAACTTCACGACCCTTGGCTATGGCGATGTTGTGCCCGTGGAGCGCTGGAAGCTCCTCGGCCCGTTGACGGCGATGAACGGAGCGCTGCTGCTGGGCTGGTCAACGGCCGTCATCTTTGCGGTCCTCATGTCGCAGGATCTCATGAATTCGGTAGGTCGGCAAAAACGGCCCTAGGGGCGATAAGGCTGTTTCAGTTCGTGCCATCACGGGCCTGCAACCAATCTTGTCCTCCTCAAGCTTTACTTGATCTGCTCCGAGAGCGGACGCGGCCAGCGGCGTTTCGCGCGGACATGTTCAGCGCCACGGCGGCGCGAACGAGCGCCTTCAACGCCTCTTCATCAATCTTGTCGCCCTCATGGAAATCGATGGCGCGCCTGGTGTTGCCTTCAAGGCTGGAGTTGAAGAGCCCTGACGGATCCTCCAGCGAGGCGCCCTTGGCGAAAGTCATCTTCACGACACTCTTGTAGGTCTCGCCGGTGCAGATGATCCCATCATGCTCCCACACCGGAACGCCCAGCATCGCGTTTGACGGCTTTCTCCATTTCACCTCCTCCTCCACCTCGGGATCGGCCTCTCTGATGAGATTCCGGACCCGAGCGAGCGTCTCGCCCCGCCAATCATTCAGCTTCTTGATTCTCGCATCAATCAGCTGAGAGGGAGCGTCTCCTCCCTTTGCTTCCTTCGGGTCGGTCTTGCCGGTCTTCGTGGTGGTTTTCGCCTTCTTCATAGTTGTCGTCGCTCACTGTTCACTTGAGAATCGCTCGTCAGCGCTTGCAGGACTAATGACCTGGCGTCCGCTCACGCTGCGCGCCTCATTGCTCGCCGCTCACATTCGTTCGCCGGGCAAGAGGCTCGCCTGCTTCACCCAGGCGCCGAACTGAGTCTCGTCGAACTCATCGTCCTCATGGATGTCGAGGTAGCGCACGTGCCTGTGCTTGGACTGGCCGGGCGGGACAGGACGCAGCGACGCGCCGCGAAAGAAGGCGATCTTGATGTAGTTCGTGAAGCAATGAAAGCTGAGGAACCAGCCTTGATCCTCGCCTCCACCTTCGCCTTCGACGCCATAGAAGGGCGAGTTCCATTTGACCGCCTTGCGCACGCCGGGAACGGCGGCAACGATGAGCGCATCGAGGCGGCGCCCGACATCGCTTTTCCAGCCCGGCATGGCCGCGATGTAGGCCTGCACGGGGGCGTCGCCGTAGGCCTTCGCGATCTGAGGATTGCCGCCTGCAAGGAGGGCCGGCTTTGCCGCCTTGCGGACTTTCGACTTCGGCGCCGTCGTGCGCGGCTTGGCCGTCTTCGCAGCGACCGGTTTGGCGGCGGCGTTCCTTGCGATCTTCGCCGACTTCCTCTTCCTGGCGCCGGTGGAGAGTGTTTCGGTCGCGGGTTTGCTCATTGGTCCACCCTTTTGAGCAGAACTTCCATGTCGTCGAACCAGCTCGCAAGAAGCGCGGCGCCCTTCAGATTCCCGCAATGCTATCCGCAGATGCCTCCGCCGTTCAACTTTGCAAGCAAAGCCTAATATTGCCGCTGAGGATCAACGACGTTCTGCAGCGCTTCGCCGCGCTCGTAAGCTGCGATCTGGTCCGCAACCTGCAGGCCGATCGCGTCGGGACTGCTCATCGCGGCGTTGTGCGGCGTGACCGTTACGCCCGGATGCGACCATAGCCGCGACGATTCCGGCAGCGGCTCTTTCTCGAACACGTCGAGCGTCGCGCCGAGGAGCGTTCCGTCATCGAGGCTTTCGAGAATGTCGCGCTCGACCTGCAGACCGCCGCGGCCGGCATTGATCAGATAGGGCCCGCCGAATGCGCCGTCGCGTGCGAGTCCGCGCAGGAGTTTCCCGTTGATGACGCCGCGCGTGTCCGGCGTCAGCGGGAGAAGCACGACGAGAACGTCGGTGCGCTTGAGGAACGCAGCAATTTCCTCGTTCCCGCAAAACATGTCGGCATGGACCGAACGCCTCGGCGAGCGACTCCAGCCCGCAACGGAAAATCCCATCATCGCGAGCTTTTGCGCGGCGTCGCGGCCGAGTTCGCCCATACCCATAACGCCAACCCGGAGATTGCCCGCCGCGGGCTGGAACCGGTCGTCGATCCACTGTCTCCGTTGCTGCTGCAGGTCATAGCGGCGCTGCTGTCGCAGATGCATCAGGCAATGCAAGACGACGTACTCGCTCATTCGCGCCGTCAGATCCGGATCGACGACGCGGACGATTGGCGCCGCCGGCAGGCCAGGATCGTTGAACAGATGGTCGACTCCGGCGCCAAGCGAAAACAGGACGCGCAGGTTCGGAAGATTCGCCAGGGAGTCTGCGGGATGTTTCCACGATGCGACATACCTGATGTCCGCGGGATCGAACGGCTGCCCAAGCATGACCACCCGGAGATCGGGCATGAGCCTTTGAAACCGTTCCGCCCAAGGCTCCGGCTCCCAGCCCGTAATGGCGACAAGCAGAGTCACGCGACGATTCGCTCCATGATGAGAGGTGACATCGTTGGCGGGGCGTCGCCGATGACGTAGGAGTTCCGAATCAATTTCGCCGCCCTTTCAAACCGATCCTCGTCCGGCGCATGCACAATGGCGAGCGGTCGGCCATCTCGGACATCGGTTCCGAGCCCGACAAGATCGGTCAATCCGACGGCCGGATCAATCGCGTGATCGGCGCGAACGCGCCCGCCGCCCAGAGCAACCACGGCAAGACCAAGCTCGCGCACATTGATCGAATTGACGACGCCGGCGACGTCAGGCGCGACGGCGCGCTCGATCGGGGCCGCGGCGAAATAAGCGTCCGGCCGCGTCATCAGATCAGTCGGGCCCCCGAGCGCCGCTGCCATGCGGCCAAAAATCTCGGCGGCGCGACCGGAATGGATCGCGACTTCAATCGTCTGCTCCGCGTCCTCGATCTCGTCAGCGAGACCGCCCACGATGAGCATTTCTGCGCCCAGCGCCACGACGAGCGCATGCAGGCGCGGCTCGCGTCTTTTGCCGGTGAGGTAGTCGATGGCGTAGCGCGTTTCAAGCGCGTTGCCAGCAGCGCTCGCCAGCGGCTCGTTCATGTCGGTGATCAGCGAGGTCGTCGGCAAACCTGCGGCTGCGGCGACGCCGGAAATGCTCTGCGCCAGGGCGCGCGCATCCTCGAAGCGCGACATGAATGCCCCCGATCCCCATTTCACGTCCATCGCCAGACCCTTGAGGCCGGCCGATAGCTTCTTCGACAGAATTGAAGCGGTGATGAGGGGAATCGATTCGACCGTCGCCGTCACGTCGCGGATCGCGTAGAAGCGCTTGTCAGCCGGCGCGAGATTAGCGGTCTGGCCGATAATGGCGCAGCCGACCTCGCGCACGACGCGCCGGAAGAGAGCGTTGTTGGGCTGAGATGCATATCCTGGAATTGAATCGAGCTTGTCGAGCGTGCCGCCGGTATGGCCGAGGCCGCGACCGGAAATCATCGGCACATATGCGCCACACGCCGCCACAGCCGGCGCCAGCATCAGGCTCACCGTATCGCCGACGCCGCCGGTCGAATGCTTGTCGAGCGCAGGCCCGGGCAGATCCGACCAGTCCAGCATCTCGCCCGAACGCGTCATGGCGCGGGTGAGCGCGGCGCATTCCTCCCGGGTCATGCCGTTGAAGAATACGGCCATGGCAAAGGCGGCGACCTGTCCTTCGCTGATCGAATCCGACGCAAGACCTGCGACGAATGCGGCGATCTCCTCCTCGGAGAGCGTTGCGCCGTCGCGCTTCCTGCGAATGGTCTCCTGAGGCAGGGCGGTCATGCGATCTCAGGCCGGCGGCAGATGATCGGGTCCGAAGCTGTGCGGCAGAAGCTCCTCCATTGTTTGGATGAGCATCTCGCCGCCGTCGGCGGAGAACATGCCGATTCGCATCCCGGGCGAGGCGAATTCGCGAATACGCTGCCGACATGCGCCGCACGGCGTGCAGATATCCTGCGTCGAGCCGATCACCGCCATTGCAGCGATGCGTCCGGCTCCGCCGGCGAGCATG
>JBEVKO010000303.1:0-8983 GCA_040509705.1 Beijerinckiaceae bacterium | reverse complement strand
CTTCTTTTCGCCTCTCTCCCATTCGCTGACAAGCTTCGGCCTCTCAGCAAAAAAGGCCGGGCTTTCGCCCGGCCTTGTCAAACTCAAGCGGGTCTCGCTGATCAGTCGTCGTAGCGCGCGCGCCGCGGGCGGTCCCGATCGCCGCGATCACGACGAGGGCCACGATCGCCGCGGTCGCCACGATCACGACGCTCGCCGCGATCGCTGCGCTCTTCGTCAAGCGGGGGCACATCCTCGCCGGCGTCGATGCGGGCCTGACGCTCCGCTTCCTTCTGGGCGCGGTAGGCGTCCTGTTCGGCCTTGATCTTGTCGGTGATGTCCTCGCCAGACTCTTGGTCGACGACCTTCATGGACAGGCGAACCTTGCCGCGATCGTCCATGCCGAGGAACTTCACCTTCACCTTCTGGCCTTCCTGAACCACGTCGGTGACTTTTGCGACGCGACGCGGCGCGAGTTCGGAAATGTGGACGAGCCCGTCCTTGGCGCCGAAGAAGTTCACGAAGGCGCCGAACTCCATCACCTTGACGACAGTGCCTTCATAGATCGCGTTCGCTTCCGGCTCGGAGGCGATCGACTTGATCCATTTGATCGCCGCATTGATGGATTCGCCGCTGGCGGACGCGATCTTGATTGTGCCGTCATCGCCAATGTCGATCTTCGCGCCGGTCTTCTCCACGATCTCGCGGATGACCTTGCCGCCCGAACCGATGACTTCGCGGATCTTGTCGACCGGAATCTTGATCGTCTCGATGCGGGGCGCGAATTCGCCAAGCTCGGCCCGCGCCGAGGTCAGCGCCTTCGACATCTCGCCGAGAATGTGCAAGCGCCCGTCCTTCGCCTGGCTCAGGGCGACGCGCATGATTTCCTCGGTGATGCCGGCGATCTTGATGTCCATCTGCAGCGAGGTGATGCCGTTCGACGTGCCGGCCACCTTGAAGTCCATGTCGCCGAGATGGTCCTCGTCGCCGAGAATGTCGGAGAGGACCGCATAGCGCTCGCCTTCGAGAATCAGGCCCATCGCGATGCCCGCGACCGGCGCCTTCAGCGGAACGCCGGCGTCCATCAGCGCAAGCGACGAGCCGCAGACGGTCGCCATCGAGGAGGAGCCGTTCGACTCGGTGATCTCGGAGACGACGCGCAAGGTGTAGGGAAATTCGTGATGCGCCGGCAGCATCGGATGAATGGCGCGCCAGGCGAGCTTGCCATGTCCGATCTCTCGACGACCGGGCGAACCCATGCGGCCGGTTTCGCCGACCGAATAGGGCGGGAAGTTGTAGTGCAGCAGGAATGTTTCTTTCCGCGTCCCTTCCAGCTCGTCGATGTACTGCTCGTCATCGCCGGTGCCGAGAGTTGTGACAACGAGCGCCTGCGTCTCGCCGCGGGTGAACAGGGCCGAGCCGTGCGTACGCGGCAGGAAGCCCGCCTCGCAGACGATCGGACGCACAGTCTTCACGTCGCGCCCGTCGATGCGCTTGCCGTCGTCGAGGATATTCCAGCGCACGACCTTGGCCTGCGCCTCCTTGAACACGCTCTTGACCAGCTCAGGCGCGAATTTCGGCTCTACGCCTTCCGGCAGCAGCTCGGCGACGACCCTCGCCTTCGCCGCATCAACGGCGGCGTAGCGCGTCTGCTTGTCGGTGATCGCATAGGCCTTGCGCAGGTCCGCCTCGCAGATCGCGAGCACAGCCTTCTCAACGTCGGACGTTTCAGCCGGCGTGAAGTCGCGCGGCTCCTTCGCGGCGCGCTCGGCCAGGCGGATGATCGCCTCGATGACCGGCTGAAAGCCCTTGTGGCCGTGCATGACGGCGCCGAGCATGACATCCTCGGCAAGCTCTTTCGCCTCGGATTCGACCATCAGAACGGCTTCGCCAGTTCCGGCGACGATGAGGTCGAGAACCGCGTCCTTCATCTGGTCGAGCAAAGGGTTCAGAACATACTGTCCGTCGACATAGCCGACGCGCGCGGCGCCGACCGGACCCATGAAGGGCACGCCAGACAGCGTGAGAGCAGCCGAGGCGGCGACCATCCCAACGATGTCGGGGTCGTTCTCGAGGTCATGCGACAAGACGGTGACGATGACCTGTGTGTCGTTCTTGTAGCCTTCGACGAAGAGCGGCCGGATCGGCCTGTCGATGAGGCGCGAGATCAGCGTCTCGCGTTCTGAGGGGCGGCCTTCGCGCTTGAAATAGCCGCCGGGAATGCGGCCGGCGGCGAACGCCTTCTCCTGGTAGTTGACGGTCAGAGGGAAGAAATCAAAGCCCGGCTTTGGCTCCTTCGCCGACACGACGCTGGCGAGCACGGTCGTGTCGCCATAGGTCGCAACAACGGCGCCGTCGGCCTGGCGGGCGACCTTGCCGGTTTCGAGCACGAGCTTGCGCCCGGCCCATTCGATTTCTTCGCGATGGATGTTGAACATGGTCCTCTCATGACGTTGGGGCCTGTCCGGCGCGTCATGAGCGAGACGGCGAGAAGCTCAGTGATGGAGCGTCCGGCGATCTGGCCCATGGCGTCGTCTGACCACCCTGGATATGGGAAACGCCCGATCCGTACGCGGCGCTTCCCGTGGTGACGACCGGACGCAGGCTGCGCCCGGCCATTTGGAGTTAGCGGCGGATCCCGAGCCTCTCAATCAGGGTCTTGTAGCGCTGCTCGTCCTTACGCTTGACATAATCGAGCAGGGAACGGCGCTGAGACACCATCTTCAGCAGGCCGCGGCGGGAATGGTTGTCCTTGCCGTGGGCCTTGAAATGGTCGGTCAGATTGTTGATGCGCTCGGTGAGCACGGCGACCTGAACTTCGGGGGAACCCGTATCTCCCGTCTTGGTCGCATATTCCTTTACGAGCGCCTGCTTGCGCTCTGCCGTGATCGACATCGTCTGATCCTTTCGGTTTGACGTGATGGGTGGCGGCCGGTCCGGGATGTCGTCCAGACGGGTCGCAGGAAGGCGTTCCGAAATGGAACGCGCAACGCCGCCCGAGGGCGGTCGCCGCCGATATACACGAATTCGGGCGCGGGGCTAGGGCGATCCTTGCGTCAGGACGCCGCGAGCTTGCGATTTTCGGCTGCCCACTCATTTGGGGCGGCCAGCAGTCTCAGCCTGATGCCGATCGTGACCCTGGCGTGTGTTTCGCCGGCCTTGCCGTAGGAGGATGACCTCTCGCCCGTGACGCCGCGATCTTGAACCACTAGCCTGACAGGAAACATGTCGGGAGCCGCCCATGTTCGAAACCACCATCGCCGGAAGCCTGCCGAAGCCTGCCTGGCTGGCGGAGCCGAACATGCTCTGGGCGCCGTGGAAGATGTCAGGCGAGGCGCTCGTCCAGGCCAAGCGCGACGCCACCTTGCTCTGGCTCAAAGAGCAGGAGGACGCCGGCATCGACATCGTCACGGAAGGCGAACAGTCGCGCCAGCATTTCGTGCACGGCTTTCTCGAATTCGTCGAGGGAATCGACTTCGCGCACAAGGTCGAGATGGGCATCCGCAACAATCGCTACAAGGCGATGGTGCCGACAATCGTCGGAGACATTCGCCTGACGGGCCGCGTGCATGCGACGGAGGCGCAGCTCGCCCGCGCGCACACGACGCGCAAGCTCAAATTCACGATGCCAGGGCCGATGACCATCATCGACACGATCGCCGACCGCCGCTACGGCGACCGGGTGAAGCTCGCCTTCGCGTTCGCCGATCTCCTCAATGAGGAAGCGCGGGCGCTCCAAAAGGACGGCGTTGACGTTATTCAGTTCGACGAGCCGGCGTTCAACGTCTACATGGACGAAGTCAGGGACTGGGGCGTCGAGGCGCTGCATCGCGCCGCCGCCGGGCTCACTTGCAAAACGGCCGTCCATATCTGCTATGGCTACGGCATCAAAGCGAACAATGAATGGAAGTCGTCATTGGGCGCTGAATGGCGGCAGTATGAGCAGACATTTCCAGCGCTCGCCAGGAGCAAAATCAATCAGGTGTCGCTTGAATGCAGGAACTCGCATGTCCCTGCGAGTCTGATGGGGCTGCTTGAAGGCAAGGACGTCCTGGTCGGCGCCATCGATGTCGCCAGCGACGCGATCGAGACGCCCGAAGAGGTCGCCGACGTCATCGGCGAAGCGATCCAATATGTGCCGAAGGAGCGCATCCTTCCGTGCACGAACTGCGGCATGGCGCCGATGCGCCGCGACATCGCGCGCGGCAAGCTCGCGGCGCTCGCCAAAGGCGCGGCGCTGGCGCGCGAGCGCTACGCGTGAGGCGTTGCCCGGAACCAGCTCTGAACTCGTCGGTCGGGTCAGCGCCTGTCGAGGTGAAACACACGGCGAGGCCGGAGTTCGCCAGCGGATATTTCACCGATGGCTATCAAGGCGCCCTCGGAGATCACTGCAACCGCGCTTGCCTCGACAGGCGCTTCGCGACCGCGCAGCAGAACGCCCTGCCCCCGCAGCAGCCGGCCGGCGTCGCCGCGCGAGACGATGATCGTCGGCAGTTCCGCCAGCGCGGCGCCCGGCGGCTTCAGGCTCGCCATCAGCGCGTCATCGTCGGGCGGCGCATCGGCCTCTCGCTTGGGCGGCAATGCGACGAAATCGGACTCGACGAATGGACCGACGCGCGTGCGGCGCAACGCGCTGACATGACCGCAGCAGCCGAGCGTGCGGCCAAGGTCGCGCGCAATCGCGCGCACATAGGCGCCCTTACCTGTGCGGGCTTCGAGCGTCGTCGCGCTCGCATCGTGCTCCACGACCGCGAGATCCTCGATGAGAATTTCGCGCGGCTCGAGTTCGATCGCTTCGCCATCGCGCGCCAGATCGTAGGCCCGCTCCCCAGCGATGCGAATCGCGGAATAGTTCGGCGGCCGCTGCATGATCAAGCCGGTGAACTGCGGGAGGGCGCGTTCGACGTCATCCCGTGAGGGGCGTTGCTCGCTGCGGATCGTCACGCGACCTTCCGAATCATCGGTATCGGTTTCCGATCCCCAGCTCACCGTGAATCGATAGGCTTTGCGGCCATCCATCACGAAAGGAACGGTCTTCGTCGCTTCTCCAAGCGCGATGGGAAGGCAGCCTGAGGCGAGCGGATCCAGCGTCCCGGCGTGACCCGCCTTTTTGGCCCGGAACAGCCGCTTGACGATCGCGACAGCGTGCGTCGAGGTCATCCCGGTCGGCTTGTCGAGAATGAACCAGCCGTTGACGTCGCGCTTTTTTGGACGCGCAGCATCGCGCGGCGCGTCCGCAGTGCGTGGATCGTTGTACTTGAAAGTCGGCGCTTCGCGAGGTTCGTTCATCCCTGTCCTCCCGCCGCCGGGCTCGGACCAGCGATGCGGATTTGTTAAACTTCGGTGGAAGGCTTGCGCGTGTCGCGCCTGACCTGTTCGGAGTCGAGCAAGCGCTCGATCCGGCTGCGGTCGTCGAAACTTGAATCTGCATGAAAGCGGATGTCGGGCGCGAACTTCAAATTGATGCGATGGGCGATCTCGCCGCGAATGTACTTGCGATGCTGGTCGAGAGCGGCGAGGACCGCAAGCGAGTCCTGACCGCCGAGCGGCAGCACCTGGATGGTCGCAAGCTTCAGATCAGGCGAGACGCGTACGCTGGTGACGGAAACCGGATGGGTCGCGAGCACATCGTCATGGATGTCCCCGCGCGCGAGCATTTCCGACATCGCCTGTCGGATGAGTTCGCCCACGCGCAGCTGACGCTGAGAAGGGGCCTTCGCTAGGACAGTCTTTTTCTTCATCGCCAACTCCCGGGCTCGAACCGGAGCGAGTTGCTGCATTTGGAAACGTGTCGCTGCGTCGACCCGGCGAATGATCGGGCTAGCGCCCGGATCGCCGGCCAAAAGCCGGCGATGAATTTCAATGCGGCTTCAAAGCGTGCGCTTGATCTCTTCGACCTTGTAGCACTCGATGACGTCGCCCTGACGCATGTCCTGATAGTTCTCGAACGACATGCCGCATTCCTGACCGGCGCGCACTTCCGACACCTGGTCCTTGAAGCGCTGCAGCGTTGAGAGCTTGCCTTCGTGAATCACCACGTTGTCGCGGATCAGGCGCACGTTTGCGCCGCGCTGCACGACGCCGTCGGTGACCAGACAGCCCGCCACCTTGCCGACCTTGGAGACGGCGAAGATCTCGCGGATCTGCGCTTCGCCCAGGCGCTCCTCGCGCAGCGTCGGAGCGAGCATGCCCGACATCGCGTCCTTCACGTCATCCACGAGATTGTAGATGATGTTGTAGTAGCGGATCTCGGTGCCCGTGCGCTCGGCCGCCTCGCGCGCTTCCTTGTGGGCGCGCACGTTAAAGCCAATCACCGCCGCTCCGGCAGACTCCGCCAGCGTGATGTCGCTTTCGGCGATGCCGCCGACGCCGGAATGAATGACGCGCGCTCGCACTTCGTCGTTGCCAAGCTTCTCGAGCGCGTTGACGATCGCTTCCACCGAGCCCTGGACGTCGGCCTTCACGATCAGCGTGAACTCCTTCTTGCCGGCGGCGTCCTTCACGCCCTTCATCATTTCGGCGAGCGACCCACGCATCGTCGCCTGGCGCGCAACTGCCTTTTCACGCTTCTGACGTTCGCGATAGGCGGTGATCTCCCGCGCGCGCGCTTCCGATTCGACCACCGCGACGCGGTCTCCCGCTTCCGGCGTGCCGCCGAAGCCAAGGACCTCGGCGGGGAAGGATGGTCCCGCCTCCTTGATCTGGTCGCCCGGATCGGCGATCAGCGCGCGAACCTTGCCCCACTCGGAGCCGGCGACGACGATGTCGCCGACGTGCAGCGTGCCGCGCTGCACGAGCACAGTCGCCACCGTGCCGCGCCCGCGATCGAGTTTCGCCTCGATCACGGTGCCTTCGGCGGGACGATGCGGGTTGGCCTTGAGGTCGAGCAATTCGGCTTGCAGCGCAATCGCTTCGAGCAGACCGTCGAGGTTGGTCTTATTCTTCGCCGACACCTCGACGTCCTGCACCTCGCCGCCCATCGCCTCGACCTGTACTTCGTACTGAAGCAGTTCGGTTCGGACGCGCTCCGGCTTGGCGTCGGGCTTATCGACCTTGTTGATCGCCACGATCAGAGGAACCTTGGCGGCCTTGGCGTGATTGATCGCCTCGACCGTCTGCGGCATGACGCCGTCGTCGGCCGCAACAACCAACACGACGATGTCCGTCACCTTCGCGCCGCGGGCGCGCATCGCGCTGAAGGCGGCGTGGCCGGGCGTATCGATGAACGTCACCTTGGCGCCGGACGGCGACGTGACCTGATAGGCGCCGATATGCTGCGTGATGCCGCCGGCTTCGCCGGACACGACATTCGCCTGGCGGATCGCGTCGAGCAGCGACGTCTTGCCGTGATCGACGTGGCCCATGATCGTGACCACCGCCGGACGCGGCTCGGAGTCGCCTTCGGCGTCCATGCCGGGGCTGTCAAACAAACCTTCTTCGACGTCCGATTCAGCGACGCGCTTGACCGTATGGCCCATCTCCTCTGCGATGAGCTGGGCGGTGTCAGCGTCGATAACGTCGTTGATCTTCAGCATCTGCCCCTGCTTCATCAGCAGGCGGATGACGTCGACCGCGCGCTCGGTCATGCGGTTGGCGAGTTCTTGAATCGTGATGGTCTCGGGAACCGTCACTTCGCGCGCTATTTTCTCCTTGTTCTCGTCGTCGCGATGACCGGTCAGACGCTGCATGCGCCGACGGAACGCGGCCGTCGAATGCGACTTTTCAGAGTCGTCGACCAGCGCGTTGGAGAGCGTAAGACGCCCGCGGCTTTTCGCATCGCCGCGCGCCGGTTTCGGAGCCGTTCCGGGCTTGGGCGCTCCTCCGGGCCTGCGGGCTCTCAGGCCGCCGTCGCCGTCGCCTCCAGGGCCGCGAGCTCCAATGCCGCCGACGCGACGGGTCGGGCGCGCGCCCTCCATCGGATTGTCGCCGGGGGGCGGCGGCGAAAAGCCCCCGCCGGGGGCGCCGAAGGGTCGAGGTCCTCGGGGACCTGGCGGCCGGTCGCCGTAAGGGCGAGGTGGGCGGTCGCCCTGGGGGCGATCGCCGTAAGGTCGGGGCGGACGGTCCCCCTGGGGACGATCGCCATAGGGACGAGGCGGACGGTCGCCCTGGGGGCGATCCCCATAGGGGCGCGGCGGACGGTCGCCGTAAGGAGCGCGGGGCGGGCGGTCGCCCTGGGGACGCGGCGGGCGGTCGCCCTGCGGACGGTCGCCGTAAGGGCGCGGTGGACGGTCGCCCTGACCGGCGGCGGGACGGGCAGAACGCTCTCCGTCACGATCGGGCCGGTGCGCGCGCTCGGGCGCCGCCTCTCCCTCGGGGCGGGGACGATTAAAAACGAGCTGCTGGGGTCGGCGACCGCCAGTTCCGACGGAATAGCCCGCGGCGCCCGGCCGATCGGCAGACGGAGCCTGACCTGATGGTCGCGGTTCGGGCTCGCCCAGACGCCGGCGGGCGTCATCCGCGGCCTTGCGCCGCAGATCGTCCTCGTGCCGCCGCCGATCCTCCTCGTCGCGCTTGCGCGCCTCGGAAGCCGCCTTTTCAGCCGCCTCCCTCGCGTCACGCTCGGCGCGCGCCTTGGCCTCTGTCTCAGCGACGCGGCGTTCCTCGTCCTCGCGCTTGCGCGCATCGGCGAGCACCGATTGGCGAGCTTCGCGCTCGTCCTCGGACAGGGTCCGCAGGACCAAGCCGCCCGGCGTCGAAGGCTTGACCGGCGCAGACTTGGGCGCCGCAGTAACTGGCGCAGGGCGTGCGGCAACCGGGGGTGGCGCGGGAGGCGGAGCGACCGGCTTCGGAGCCGGCGGCTTGGCCGCGGGCTCCTTGACCTCTACTCGGGTCGCCGGGGCGTGCCGCTTCACCTTCTCGACCACCACCGCTTTGGTGCGGCCGTGGGAAAAGCTCTGACGGACCATGCCGGTCACAGGACTCTTGAGCGTCAGGGTCTTGGTGGACGACACCTGCAGCGTTTTGTCGCAAGGATATATCGTATCAGTAATTAAGCCTGTGATCC
>JBEVKO010000302.1:0-25147 GCA_040509705.1 Beijerinckiaceae bacterium | reverse complement strand
GAATTTCCCTGGCCGAAGCCGAGGATCGGCACCGGCGCCTTAACAGCCTTCTCTTTCGCGCGCTTCGCGGACATCACCACGACGGCGGCGGCGCCGTCCGAGATCAGGCAACAATCGGCGCGGCGCAGCGGCTCGACGACGAAGGGGGACGCGAAGTATTCGTCCATGTCGAGCGGCTTGCGGAGTTGCGCGTCCGGATTGCGCGCGCCGTTGTCGCGAATCGCGATCGCGATGCGTGCGAGCTGTTCCTCGCTTGTGCCGTGGTCGTGCATATGGCGGCGAGCGATCATCGCGTAACTTGCGACGACGCTGAACCAGCCGAAGACTGCGTCATCGCCCCACGCTTTCTCATAGGCCTGACGCGTGCCGGTGCGCGGATTGTCGGCCAGCGTGACGAGGCAGACTTCGCATTGCCCTGCCTCAATCGCCATGGCCGCGATACCGATCATCGACACGTTGGAGGCGCCGCCCTGGTCGAAGACGCCTCCAATTCGCGGCTCGATGCCCATCGCTTCGGCGAGCTTTTGCCCGTACATCATCTCGACCTTGGAGGTCGGCACCTTGACGAGCAAGCCGTCGACCTCGTCCGGCAACACGTCGGCGTCCTCGCAGGCCTTTCGGCAGGCCTCGACGTTCATCGACACCGTCGAGCGCCCCGGCAGCTTGCCGAAAGCCGTGTGACCAATTCCCGCGATGACGGTCTTTCCGCGCATGACGCTATCCGATCACTCGTGGGCGACGGAGCGCGGGCGCTGGCCGCCAAGTAGGTCGCGCGCGATCACCATGCGATGGACTTCGGAGGGTCCTTCGCCGATGCGTTTGATGCGCAGTTCACGATACCAGCGCTCGAGCGGCAATTCCTTGGCGACGCCGAGCCCACCAAACATCTGGATGCAGCGATCGACGACCTTGCCGGCGATCTCGGTCGCGTAGACCTTCGCGACCGAGGCGTCGACCTTGATGTCGAGGCCGCGATCGGCGCGCGCCGCGGCCTGATGCACCAGCAGGCGCGCGGCGCGCAGCTCAGTCTCACTGTCGGCGATCATCCACTGGATCGCCTGCTTGTCCGCCAGTTTCGAACCGAAGGTGTGCCGCTGCTTCACCCAGTCGATGGCGAGCGCCAGCGCTGCCTGGCCGATGCCTATCACCGCCGCCGCGTAGGGAATGCGCGCGTGGACGAGCCAGGTCTCGGCGAGCTTGAAGCCGCGGCCCTCCTCTCCGAGGCGGTTTTCCTCAGGAACCTCGCAATCGACGAGATTGAGCTCGTAGGGCGAATACGAACGGATGACGGCGATCGGCGAATAGTTGAAGCCCTTGAACTTCTTCTCGACGATGAAGGCGGTGATCCCATCGCGGCCTTTGCTCGGTCCGGTTCGGGCGAAAACCAACCCCCATTTCGACTGGCCGACGCCAGAGATCCATGTCTTCGCGCCGTTCAGGATGTAGCGGTCTCCCTTCTTCTCGGCGCGCATCTGAATTGCGCGACCGGGGTCAGAACCACCGCTTGGCTCGGAGATTGCAACGAATGTCTTCTCGCCCGTGCGAAGCGTGGGCACAGCGTATTTCTCGATCTGGTCCTTGCGGCCTTCGAAGATGGCGACCGGGCAATCCCAGCCGAACGCATGACAGGCCGCGATATAGGCGCCCATGCGGCACTGCGAGGACTCCTCTGCGACGACCGCCTGACCGAGGAGGCCCAGGCCCGCGCCGCCCCATTCGGCCGGCGATTGAACTTGCCACAGTCCAAGTCCGCGCGCTTTCTCCTGAAGTTCGGCGAGGACGCCTGCCGGCAATTCCCAAGCGTCGTGATCCACCTTCTCCTCGGCGGGAATAACTACCTGCTTCATGAAGCGCCGAGTCGTTTCGCGGAGCATCACGAGATCCTCGGGAAGGTCGTAGCCGTTCCAGCCGGCGCGAGACTCTTGCATCGGCGAGTTCCTCAGGTCCTTGCAGCCGCGAGATCGGCGCGGCGGCGCTTCGTCGCCTCGACGTCGAGGCTGTAGAGCTCATGACCTGCGAACGGCTTCGCCCGCCCGATCACGACGCCATAGGCGGTCTCTGCCGTGCTCCGTGAAATATAGCCGAGGTTGAGGTCGCGCTCGACGAGTTCGAGTTCGCGCGTTAGCGGATCGCCGAAGCCGCCCCCGCCGGGCGACTTCATGTCCGCGCCGTCGCCTTCACGCAGCAAGAGCTTCTCCTGCTTGCCGCCAAACTCCGGTCGCCAGCTCTGTCCGCCCACGCGGAACGCTACATTGTTCGGGGCGGCCGGACCGCCGCCGGCGACCCCGAATGGCGGGCGCTCCACGCGATCACCGAGGCATGAAACCGTCGTGTCCGACCATACGGTGAAGCCATACGAGGTGCCGCAGCCGCCGCGGCGCCAACCGGCGCCGCCGGAATCCTCACGCAGCGAGAAATAGTCAAAGCGCAGCGGGAAGCGGTGCTCGCAAAGTTCGAGCGACATGAAATTCGCCATCGATTGCGGCGGATTGCCGTTGACGAGGCCGTCGCTCTGCTTCGAGCCGCCATAGCCGCCGGGATAGGGAAACACGCCGACGAAAAAACCTTTGCCGCGCGGATGAAGCCCGCTGACTGTGCAGGGCCCGACGGTGCCGAAGAAAGGCGCCGGCGTCTTGTCCGGAATCGCCTGCGCGAGCGCGCCGAAGATGAGATCGAGGATGCGCCCGACCGGCTCGAGATATGCGCCGACCGGCGACGGATACTCGGCGGCGAGAATGGAGCCTTTCGGCACGGTGAAGGTGAGCGGCCGGAATGTGCCGCCATTGATCGGCACTTCCGGGAAAATGTGCTTGAGCGCAACGTAACAGGTGGACAGCGTCGTGTTATAGGAAATGTTGTAAGGACCTCTGCGCGCCGGCGCGGTCCCTGTGAAATCGAGATGCATCGAGTCGCCCCTCACCGTCAGCTTCAGCTTGATCGGGAATGAGTCTGCGTCGACGCCGTCGTTGTCGAACATGTCCTCGGCCGAATACGCGCCGTCCGGAATTTCATCGATGTAGGAGCGCATCTGCGTTTCCGAGCGCGCAATCATTTCCTCCAGGCATTCGTTGACAGCGGCGACGCCATAGCGCTTGACGAGACCGTCAAGGCCGCGCCGGCCGATCGTGAAGACGTTCGCCATCGCCATCATGTCGCCGACGATCTGGTCCGGCAGCCGGACGTTGGCGCGAAACATGTCGACAAGTGCTTCATTCCTTTTGCCGTTCTCGTAGAGTTTCACCGGCGGGATCACGATTCCCTCCTGATGAATTTCAGTCGCCTTCGGCGCCCAGCCGCCGGGTACGCTGCCGCCGATGTCCATCCAATGACCGGTGTTGGCCATCAGCGCGAACAGTTTTCCATCGACGAAATGCGGCGCGATCATCTGCACGTCCTGCAGATGGCTGCCCCCGAAGTACACGTCGTTGACGATCCAGACGTCGCCTTCCTGGAAGCCGCCCTTCTTCTCGACATGCTTGATGAGATTCTGCACCGTGAACTGCATGTAGGCGAGAAACACTGGCAGACCGTAGCGGCCCTGCGCGATCGTCTCGCCGGTCACAGGATGAAAGATACCGTTGGCGCAGTCGTTGGTTTCCGAGATGATCGGCGAGATCGCGGCATGGATGAGATGGAGGTCCATCTCGTCGCCAATCTGTTCGAAGCCGCCCTTGACGACAGCGAGGGTGACCGGATCCATCACTTCGCTCCCACGATCATGTTGCCGCGCGCGTCGATGCGGACGTTCATGCCGGGCTCGATCAGCGTGGTCGTGTCCTTCTGCTCGACGACGACCGGGCCCTCGAAGACGTGGCCGGGCTTCAGGTCGTCGCGGTGGTAGATCGGCGTGTCTCGCCAGCGCCCCATGTGTACGGGGCGGCGCGAGCGCGGAGTTGGCGCGCCGGTTGCCGTTTCCGTCGCGTCCGATCCGACATCGACCCTGCGCGAACCGGTGGCGACAGTGCGCAGATTGACGACCATCAACGGAATATCGCCGAGCGAGTTGCCGAACTCCTGCTCATAGGCCTTGAGGAAAGCCTCGCTCATCTTCTCGCGGCTCCAGCCCAACCCGATCGGCACGCGCATTGAATGGATCTGGCCCGCGTAGGACATGTCCGCGACATGAGCGAGCTTGACCTCACCAACCTTCAAGCCGTTCGCTTCGAGGCGCTTGCGGCCCTGCTCGCGCTGCTTCTCGAGGATCGCCGCCATAGCCGCTGGTTCAAGCCCATCGAGCCGCTGCTCCAGCGTCTGCGAGAAGTCGTAGCGCACGTCAGCGATGGCGCAGCCCATGGCGCAGAGCACGCCTGGATATTGCGGCACGAGCATCGCGCCGATGCCAACCTCGCGCATCAGCGCGTTGCAATGCAGCGGGCCCGCGCCGCCAAAGGCGACCAGCGCGAAGTCGCGCGGATCGAGGCCGCGCTCGATCGACAAAAGGCGGATGCGGCCGGCCATACGCTGGTCGACAATGGCGATGATCGCCTCCGCCGTCTCTTCGACGCCAAGGCCAAGCTTCTTGCCGAGGTCAGCAACCGCCTCCTTCGCGCCCTCGACGTCTAGGCTCGTGCCCGGCCCACCCATCTGGCTTTGCGGATCGATGCGACCGAGCACCACGTTAGCGTCTGTCACCGTCGGCTCTACGCCGCCGCGGCGATAGGCGACGGGGCCCGGAACAGCGCCAGCGCTGCGCGGCCCGACCTGGAGCACGCCACCGCGATCAAGCGAAGCGATCGACCCGCCTCCGGCGCCGATCGTGTGGACGTCGATCATTGGAAGCCGCAGCGGAATGCGGAAATCGAGATTGGTAATCTCGGCGACGTTGGGCTCGCCGGCGATGACTACCGCGACGTCGAAGCTCGTGCCGCCCATGTCGGCGGTGATGACGTTGGCGAATCCCGCCGTCGCCGCAAGGTCCGCCGCCGCCGTCACGCCCGCGGCCGGGCCCGAGCGCACGATAAAGGCGGCGCGACGGTCGAGCTCGGCGAGTGGGGCGAGACCGCCGTTCGACTGCATGACGAGGACGTCACGGCGAAATCCCCAATCCGCGAGCTTCTGCGTCAGGTTGCGCGCGTAGCGGGCGACGAGCGGCTGCAGATAGCCCTGAACGACGCCGGTCGAAGTGCGCTCGAACTCGTAATACTCGCGCACGACGCTCGTCGCCGTGACGACTTCCCACGCCGGATCGACCGAGGCGACGATTGTCCGTGCGCGATCCTCATGCGCGGTATTGGCGTAGGCGTGCATGAACGAAATTACGACCGCCTCTATCTTCGCCTCTTTGAGGCTTTCAGCGATGGCGCGCACCTGCGCCTCGTCGAGCGGCGTCAGCACGTTGCCCTGATAGTCGAGCCGCTCGTCTACTTCATACCGGCGATCGCGCGGAATCAGCGGCGTGTGCGATCCGGTGAGGCCATACATCGTCGGCCGGTCGCGGCGGCCGAGTTCCAACACATCGCGAAAGCCGCGCGTCGTGATGAGCGCGCAGGCCGCGCCACGCTTCTCGATGACCGCATTGGTGGCGATCGTGGTTCCGTGCAGAATCGCGTCGAGACTATCCGGCGGCGCGCCGCACGCTTCGAGCGCGTTCAGCAAACCGACCGAAGGATCGTGGGGCGTCGAAGGAACTTTCAGTATGCTGTGTGCGCCGTCGTCGCTGGCGTAGTAAAGGTCGGTGAACGTGCCGCCGACGTCGATCCCCACAACAGCGCCCATCTCTACAACTCCATTTTCGTCGACTTTTCGAGCGACTCGGGCGGCCTTGTGGCGACGAGGCGCGCATAGGACCCAACATGGCGGCGCATGCGGCGCACCGCAGCTTCCTCGTCGCCCGCGATGATCGCGTCGAGGATGCGACGATGGATTTTCAACGTCGCCGTCCGCACTTCGTCTGAGTTGAAATCTTCGAGATCGGTCGCAGTGAGCACCGCCTGCGCGATCGCGCGCATGAAGGCGATCAACAGGTCGTTGTGCGTCGCGGTGACGACCGCAAGATGCCATTCGATGTTGACCCGCAGAAATTCGGGAATGTTGTCGAACGCTGCGCCCAGCGCAGCTGAAAGCCGCTCAAGCGACTCAATGTCGGCGCTTGTGCGGTGACGCGCGGCGAGGCGGGCCGACGCAGGCTCGATGGCTTCGCGCGTCTCGATCAGTGCGCGCAAGCGGAAGCGGCGGCCGCGGATAAAGTGTTCGAGCGATGTCTCGACGTCGGCACGGTCGGGTAGCTGGACGATCGATCCCCCGCCGCGTCCGGGGCGTATGGAGACGAAGCCCTGGTTTTCGAGGATGCGCAAAGCTTCGCGCACGGAGCTGCGGCCGAGACCACTCTGGTGGCCAAGATCTCGCTCCGTCGGCAACGGCGCGCCTTCCTGCAGCTGGCCTTGCAAGATCTGTTCGCGAAGTCGGCCGGCCAAAAGCTCCGAGGCTTTGAAGACCTCGATCGGACCGGTGACGGAAGCGCGCGCTTCGTCGGATTTCGGATCGGCAGACAGCGACGTTTCCTCGTGGGCGCCCGTCTCAAGCGGGATCCGGGTACATTTGACCAACCTTGATCGATCTGTCAATACATATTGTCAGACCAAAGAGCGGCCTTCCTCAATCAGGCCGCCGGGCCCGGCCGGGGAGGAATTTGGCGCATGGCGATCGATTTCGAGCTCACCGAGGACGGCGTCGCGACAATCACGCTCAATCGGCCCGAACGTCTGAATGCCATGGATGCGGAGCATTACCGGGGCCTCGCTGACTCGTGGCTGCGGGTGCGGGACGATCCAGCGGTCCGCGTCGCGATTGTGACCGGCGCGGGCGACCGCTCCTTCACGGTGGGCGCCGACATCAAGAGCTTTCTGACCAAGCCGCCAGGCCTTGAGGAGATGTGGCTCACGCAGCGCGACCAGCTTCTCAATCGCGGCCTCGAAGTTTGGAAGCCGGTGATTGCGGCCGTGAATGGTCTCTGCCTCGGCGGTGGCATGACTTTGCTCTTCGCCACGGACATCCGCGTCGCCGCTGACCATGCGACCTTCAGCCTCGCCGAGGTGAAGCGCGGAATCATCGCCGGAAACGGCGGTACGCAGCGCGTGCTGCGACAGTTGCCCTATGCAATTGGCATGGAGATGTTGCTTACCGGCGATCCCATCGACGCCGCGTCCGCCGAGCGCTGGGGGCTGGTCAATAAGGTCGTTCCCAGAGAAAGTCTGATGGACAGCGCTTTGGCTTACGCGCGCCGCATCGCCGCCAACGCGCCGCTCGCGGTGCAGGCGGCCAAGGAATTGGCAGTACGCTCGCGCGACATGGATCTTGTCAGCGGCCTTCGCTTTGAGTCTCTCGTCAATCGCATGCTCGCCTTTACCGAAGACGCGAAAGAAGGCCCTGCAGCATTCGCCGAGAAGCGGCCGCCGAATTTTTCTGGGAGATAGAGATGCACGCGATTCACGGTCCGCTGCACGGAGTCATCGTCGTCGACCTCGGTCCGATCGATACCGGGCCCTATTGCACCTTCTTACTCGCCCGCGCGGGCGCCACAGTAATCAAGATCGAGCCGCTCGAGGGCGAGAACATGCGCCGGCGCGGCGTTGTAGGCGGAGCCATGCTGCCCTTCGCGATGCTCAACTCAAACAAGAACTTCGTCACGCTCAATCTCAAGACCGAGCGTGGCAAGACGACGTTGATCAAAATGGTGAAGCGCGCCGATGTGCTGCTCGAAAATTTTGCGCCCGGCGCTATGAACCGGCTCGGCCTCGGGCCGGAAGTGTTAATGAAAGAGAACCCGCGCCTCGTCTACGCGGCAGGCTCCGGCTACGGCTGGAGCGGTCCGTATCGGGAATACCCCGCGATGGACCTCACGGTTCAGGCAATGTCAGGCGTGATGAACTCGACCGGGTTTCCCGACGGCCCGCCGGTTAAGGCTGGGCCAGCGCTGTGCGACTTCTTCGGCGGCGTACATCTCTACGGCGCCGTGACGACGGCCCTTTTCCAGCGCGAGCGCACGGGCAAAGGTCAGTTCGTCGAGGTCTCAATGCTCGAGGCCGTGTATTTCTCGCTCAGCTCTAGCCTCGGCCTCGTCTACGGTTCGAAAGGACAGGGGCCGCAGCGGACGGGAAACCGTCATGGCGGCCTCGCGGAATCGCCTTACAACGTCTACGCGACGAACGACGGTTGGATCGCCATCATCTGCGTCACCGAAGCGCACTGGCAGGCGCTGACCGAGGCGATGGCGCGGCCCGATCTGCGCGAAGACCCGCGACTCAAGACCCTAAAGGACCGCGTTGCGCACATGCAATTAGTTGACGAGACGGTGGAGGCTTGGACGCGCCACCAAAACAAGGAGACGCTTTTCAAGCTGCTTCTTTCGCATCGCATTCCCTGCGCACCGGTTCGCGAACTCACCGAGGTGATGGACGATCCCCACCTTCACGCGCGCGGCGGGCTGCGTCACATCGATCATCCACTTCTCGGCGACATCGTCGTGCCAACAGGCGCCATGCGCTATGGCGGCGGCGAGCCGCCGCCAATCGAGCCGAGCAAAGCGCTCGGCGCCGACAATGATACGGTTTACGGCGATTGGCTCGGGCTGCCGATGGACGAGATCGCCGCCATGCGCCGCGAACGGGTAATCTGAAAGAACGAAATCGACAACGGTGCGGCAGATTGATCTTGAAGCGCTCATAAGACGCTTACCCTTCGTGAGAAGCCTCGGGCTCTACAAACGCCGCTTCCTCGCACTCTCACGATCGCCCTTCGATGCGGCCAATCTGACAAGCACCTTGATCGATAAGGGTAGCAATACGGAATATTGCGCCGGTCGCCGCCGTTTTTGAGCAGGCAGGCACGACGACCATGTGCGACCAGACACGGCGGCCTCCATTTCGGTCGGCCAACCTCCGCCCGCGCCACCCAGATCCTCCTCTTCAGTGGCGCTGCAGCCATCCTCCGGGATTCCTTGCCCCCGGGGCGGCCAAGTCGAAGGCCCTGCCAATCCGCTATGAGGCCAACCGGAAACTTGCTCCGCTGAAAGCCTCATATCGCCGGTTGCCGCACAAAAGTGGGCCGGTTGCGAAGGCCCGGCCCTGCCAAGAACGTACGAATGCTCAGGGGAGGCAGTGCGTGTTCATCTTCAGGGCGGACGGATCGATTCCGAAGGCGTCCTCAAGGTTGGTGAAGAATAATTGCAGCCAGCGATCCTGGGCGTCGTAGGCCAATGCGCTGCGCGCCTGCGGACACGCATAGCGATGCCCGCCGACGTTTTGGAGATGGTTGACCACGGCGTGCACCAGAAGAGACATGTCGGCCGCAGTGCGACTGGTCCAGCCGGCCGGCAGAACGATCGTCCTGGTGGCGTCGTCGTACAGGATCGCCGATTGAACGTCGGGCCGTCCGCTCGCGGCCGCAAGCTCGGTCCGTGTGATCGATGTGGCCTTGCGGGGCTCCAAGTCGGAGACCTGTGCGGCGATCGTCTGGCGAATGGTCGGAAGCTGACGTGTCGCCGGCAGACCGGAAATATTTGCGGCCCACTCGATCACCATCGTGAGCAGCGGGAAGTCCACGCGCTCATTCTCGATCGCTAGGAAAGTGGACTGGGCGGACGCCGGGCCGACCAACGCAGGAATCAGAAGCGCGGCGCTGAGCGTCAGGATCTTGAGCATGCCATCCTCCTTTTCGATGGAGGAAGCCTAGGCCCCCGCAGAATGGCGCGTCTTTGAGATATCCCTTATACCTCCTGAGAGCGTCCTGATTTTTGCTGGGGTGGCAACAGCGGGAATGACGTATTTCTTTGAGAATTACGAGCTCGATCCCGCCCGGCGCGAACTTCGGCGAGGACCGGATCGCCTCACTGTCGAGCCGCAGGTCTTCGACCTGTTGCACTACCTCGTCGAGAACAGCGAGCGCATAGTCAGCAAGGACGACCTGATCGCGGGCGTTTGGGACGGCCGCATCGTATCCGACTCCACGCTAAGCAGCCGGATTACCGCGGTGCGGCAGGCTATCGGCGACACCGGCGAAAGCCAGCGGCTCATCCGCACCGTCCCGCGCAAGGGATTTCGC
Organism: Beijerinckiaceae bacterium; assembly: GCA_040509705.1. Taxonomy (GTDB): domain Bacteria; phylum Pseudomonadota; class Alphaproteobacteria; order Rhizobiales; family Beijerinckiaceae; genus Terrirubrum. The sequence goes on along the minus strand of JBEVKO010000302.1, from coordinate 15,109 downwards.
TTCGTCGGTTCGATCCAGAAGAGCTCATCGAATGCGGCTTCCTCGACAACCAGTTCCCAATCAGCGGCGCTGGCGCTGCCCGACCGGCCGTCGATCGCTGTGCTTCCATTCGACAATCTGTCAGGCGATCCCGAACAGGAATATTTCGCGGAAGGCATGGCGGAGGACATCATTACCGCACTTTCGCAGTTTCGCTGGCTGTTCGTGGTGGCGCGTGGTTCGAGCTTCACTTTCAAGGGCCGCGCCGTCGATGTGAAGCAGGTCGGAAATGCGCTCGGCGTTCGTTACGTTCTTGAAGGAAGCGTGCGAAAAGCCGGGAAGCAGGTGCGCATCACAGCGCAACTCGTCGACACGCTGACCAACGCCCATCTCTGGGCGGATCGGTTCGATGGCGCGCTCGAAAACATATTCGATCTGCAGGACAAGGTGACGGCTAACGTCGTCGGAGCCATCGCGCCGAAGCTCGAACAAGCTGAAATCGAGCGCGCCAAACGCAAGCCGACCGATAGCCTCGATGCCTATGACGTCTATCTCCGCGGGGTGGCGAGTGCGATCGCCTATACGCACGAGGGCGACGATGAAGCGCTGCGTCTTTTCTACCGGGCCATCGCGCTCGACCCAGAGTTCGCGGTGGCGCACGGATGGGCGGCGTGGATGTACCTCAACCGCAAGACCGCCGGACGTCTGGGTGATCGCACGCAGGCGATCGCAGAAGGGACGCGGCTGAGCCGTCGGGCGGTCGAGCTGGGGCACGATGACGCTGCGGCGCTCTGTTGGGGCGGCTTTGCGCTCGCTTATTTAGCCCATGAGCTCGACCACGGCATGACTCATCTCGATCGGGCTCTGACGCTCAACCCGAATCTGTCGTCGGCCTGGTACTGCCGAGGCTGGCTCCGGGTCTATTCCGGAGAAACTGAGCCCGCCATCGACGACTTCCATCGCGCGCTGCGGCTCAGTCCCCTTGATCCTCTCATTTTTCGGATGCAAGCCGGCATCGCCTACGCATATTTTTTTGCGGGCCAGTACGAGGATGCGGCGGCTTGGGCTGACAAGGCGGTGAGAGCTCGGCCGAACTGGATGACTGCGGTTCGCGGCGCGGCCGCCTGTCATGCGCTCGCCGGACGCCTGCCGGAAGCGCAGAGATTGATGGCGACGATGCGCCAGGTCGATCCGGCGCTGCGCCGTTCCAATTTGAATGAGTTGCTGCCGCTTCGCCGGCCGCAAGACTTTGAGCGATGGTCGGACGCATTGGGCAAGGCCGGCTTGCCAGCTTAGCGGAGAACCGGCGTCCTGCCCGAGGGCGCCGGCTGTGCCGGTTTAGTCGAGGTGCGCTCATGGCCTCCATGAGCAGATTTGCTCGATGTCCACCTTCACGCACATGCCCCAAACGAGCATGGCCGATTTGCATAGTTGAGAAGACGTCCGCGCGTCGCGGTGTACCTGGGGCGCGAGGATTACTGCTTCGAGAGCGTCGCGGTGGCCGTGCCTTCGGGGCCATTGTAGGAATAGGTGACCATGTTGCCCCGCCGCTGCAGCGTGATCACAGCAGGCGCGCCGCCGTTGACATTGATAGTTGCTGTGCTGCCGGCGATCTTCGAGCCGGTGACGGGAACAGACATTCCGCGGAAGACGTAGCTTCTGGCCGCGCCGCCCTGAATCGTCAGCTGGATCGCACTGCCACGCCCGGTTACGCCAGACCAGCTTCCATCCCACGACGCGGACTGCGCAAAGGCGCCGGAAGAGAGTAGAACAGGCGCAAAGACAAGCGCTGCGAACGTTTTCATGATGGTTGCCCCCCAACAAATCAAAGTCTGAGTTGCAGAAAGTGAGTGGTCAATCCTGCCGCAGCGAAAGAGGTTCGCTGGTTGAGCGATAGCGTCAGTCATTACCAGCGCCTCACCCAACGACGCTTGGGTTAGCCAATTGTCCCTTAGGCGGGTAGGATGACGATCTGCCAGCAAGGGGGAGGCCAGCCATGGATTCGGACTCGCCACACTCCGACTACGCGACAGCACGCTTGAGTATCCTCGATATCTCACTTCAACTTGGACTGGCGGCGTTGCTGATCTACTTCTGCGGTCGGATTCTCGCGCCCTTCACCGGCATCCTGATGTGGTCGACGATCCTCGCCGTCATGCTGTATCCGCTGCATAAGCGCCTGCGCACGTACATTGGCAATCGCTGGTCTGCGCTGCTCATCGGGTTTGTCGGCGTCGCCGTACTATTGGTGCCGACGGTCTTGGCGGTGACGTCGCTCGGCTCCTCCGTGTACGGGTTCCTCTCCGAGAATCACAACCTGTCCCTGCCGCCCCCGCCGCAATGGCTGACCAACTTGCCGTATTTCGGCCCAAAGCTGGCGGAGACCTGGGTTCTCGTCGCCAACAATGTGCCGGCCGCGCTGGCGAAGTTCGGTCAGTCGTTGAGCGCCCCCGCGGCGTGGCTTGCATCGTTCGCCGGTAGTTTGGCCGCAGGCGAATTGTCGTTCATGCTTTCGTTCGCCTTCGCTGCCGTGATCGTCGCCTACGGCGACGGCGGAGCACAATTCGCGCACCGGCTTCTGGAAGTCGTCACCGGCAGCCCAACACGCGCCGCGAAGCTGGTGACGCTGACCGCCGCCACCATCCGCGGTGTGGCGCAGGGCGTCGTCGGCGTCGCGGTGATTCAGTCCTTGCTCGTCGGGGCCGGATTCTTTGTCATCGGCCTTCCCGCCGCTGGCCTCCTGACGCTTGCAGTGCTCCTGCTGGCGATCGTGCAGTTGCCGGTGGTGTTGCTGACGCTGCCGGTCGTCGGATATGTTTTCGCCACCGAGGCGACGACGCCGGCGATCATTTTTCTGATCTGGAACATCATCGCTGGGCTGAGCGACAATCTACTGAGGCCTTTGTTGCTGGGGCGCGGGCTGGAAGTGCCAATGCCTGTCATCCTTATCGGACTCATGGGCGGCGTGATCGCCGACGGCCTGCTTGGTCTGTTCGTGGGACCCGTAGTTCTCTCTGTCGCCTATATGTTGTTCATGGAATGGGTGGATCAGCGTCGGGCTGTCGACGGGTCGCAACTCAACGAACCCGTGTCTTAGTCGCGTCGATTTCTTCGTCACCGGCGAACGATGTAAAGGGGCGTGCTGATCGTCACCAGCGCGGCGGGCTTCGGCGACCAGCCCAATGCAAATGATACGCCGACCAGGCGATTGTCATTCTCGTCGTAGTATTCCAAGTCAAGCGCAGTGAAGGATTGAGCGACGCGCTTGAGCTGAACAAGCGGGCCGATGCTGGCCCCGCCGAAGAATTGAACGCCGGCTCGCCCCGTCAGCTTCCACCGGTTCTCCCACTGATAATAGGCGCCGCCATAGAACCCAGTCGTCGGTCGGACGGTGGCGACACGCAGCTCGGGGACCGCCTGGATGAAGCTCACGCCAGCGAGAACGCCTTTCGTCTCCTCCTCGTTGAAGGGATAGTCGAAGTCGAGCTCTGCGGACCAGGTCGTCAAGCCGCCAAAGGGGGGAGTACGGACAGGTCGAGCAACGCTCCCCGACAGGCTGATCGTCGGAAGCCAACCACCGCTGTACTGGACGATGTCGGCGGAGAAGCCGGCGGTCCAGTCCGACACGTCAATGCGAGACCACGGAGTCTGATTTGACTTCGACGACACCCACGCCAGACCCGCGTACAAGGTCAAGCGATCAGTCGCCTCGATCGTCAGCGGGGCGGAAGCGATGAAGCTTTTGCTCGCCGTTGTGGCGAATGGAATTCGCTGAAGGCCCAGCAACACCGCGCCGGACGGATTTGAGGACAGCGCCCAGTTCAGGTCGACATAGGTGTTGGGCCATCTCCCAGTCTCGACCTTGGCCGGCTCGTCCTCGTCCTCCGCCGCCGCCTTCGCATCGGCAGCACAGATCGACACCGCCCCCAATAAAAGCAGAAGCGCGCTCCAGCGGCGCCAGCGTGCTGCGGCGCGCGAGGTCTGTTCCATCCCTGTCGGCGCGCCCAGCATTACCTCAGGGCTTGCCTTGCCACAGAACAGGACGACCCATTGGCGCATCCTCCGATCGCAAAGCGCCACACGATGCGGCGCGAACCACGCCGGATGCGTCGCGGGCGCATCGCCAACGCCAGACCGGAACCCGCAGGGTCTCATCTTTCCGGGACCAAACGCAAGCCAACGATGCGATCGCGGGAAACGGGCTTGGCCTGCCCCCTCGGTCGGCTTAGGTTTTGCTTCTTCGCCGGTGTGGGACCCTGGAGGGGATGATGAAACTTCTCAAAACATTGCAGTCGCTGGCCGTTGCAGCCTGTGTCGCTGGGACCTTTTTGCCTCTATCCGCGACGGCGAAGGACGACGTGGTCATCGATCTCGTGAACGAGCCCTCGTCACTCGATCCCCACATGCAATGGAATCCCGACAGCTACTTCGTCTACCGCAACATCTTCGACAATCTGGTGACGCGCGATGACGAGGGTAAGATCGCGCCGCAGGTCGCGACTTCGTGGCGGCAGCTGTCGGACAGCGAGATCGAATTTCAGTTGAGGACGGACATCGTCTTCCACAACGGCGCCAAGCTCACCGCCGACGACGTGGTGTACAGCGTCAAGCGCATTACGGATCCGAAGCTCGGCAGCCCGCAACTCGGCCAGTACGACAAGATCAAGAATGCGGTGGCGACGGGACCCGCGAGCGTCAAGCTCGTCACCGACGGACCTTATCCGGCTCTGCTCGCCCAGCTCGTCAAGCTGTCCATCGTGCCTGCCTCCGTCGTTGAAGCCGTCGGCAAGGACGCGTTCAACGTGGCGCCAGTAGGAAGCGGACCGTACAAGTTCGTCGAATGGCGCCGCGGCGTATCGGTCGCGCTGGCGCGCAACGACGCCTACTGGGGCATGAAAGGTCCGTTCAAGACGGCCGTCTTCCGCGCCGTGCCCGATGCGGCGACGCGGCTTGCGAATGTGCAAACCGGCGCGAGCCAGATCGTGCGCGCGCTCGATTCCGACCTTTCGGGCCAGCTTGCTAACTCGCGCAATGCGAAGCGCGTCTACACACTGACAGAACGCTTATCCTATCTGAGGATTAATCCGACGAAGCCGCCCTTCAACAACGCCAAACTGCGGCAGGCCGCGGCCTACGCCATCGACAAGGCTGGCATCACCGAAGGAATTCTCGGCAATCTCGACAAGCCGCTGGCCCAGATGGTCACGCCGGCGCATCTTGGTTGGAGCGACAAGATCAAGGGAATTTCCTTTGATCTCGACAAGGCGAAGGCGTTGCTCAAAGAAGCTGGCGTGCCCCCAAAGTTCGACTTTCTGGTCGGAACTTTCTTCGATCAGCGCGTCGCGCAGGCGATCCAGCAACAACTCAGGACCGCCGGCTTCGACGTCAATATCGTGCTCGTCGACACGCTGTCCTTTCTCAAGCAGATCCAGGCCGGCGCGCCGAATGGCCCGACGCTCGCCCTCGTAACGTCATCCTGCGCGTGCCAGGATGCGGACGGCGCGCTTTACTCGCTGTTCCGCTCAGGCGGCTCGTGGTCGATCATCGACAACAAGGAGATCGACTCGCTTCTCGACAATGCGCGCGCCGGGCTCGACGAAAAGCGGCGGCTGGCCGACTATGAGAAGGTCGGCGAGTTCATCGCCAACGATGTGCCGACCGTGCCACTCTACCAGATGGTCGCGATCTTCGGCGTCGCAAAACAGCTCAATTGGCGGCCTACGCCCAATGAGAGCTTCTTTCTAAATCGCATGAGCTGGAGCGAATAGCTTCCAAGAAACTGGCCGAGCCCGTTGTCTTCGGGCTCGGCTACCTTATCGGTTCGAACTCAGATGATCTGGAAGTCTGAGCTGGACATGGCGAGACCTGGCGCGAGGTCCGCGATCTTCACCGCAGCGATCTGGCCCGTCCCGTCAGCATCGTAAAGCAAGGCGCCCGTCGCCTGATTGTAGATGACGCGATCGCTCGAATCATGCGCCGCGGCGCCGCTCCAGTACGCCGACGACGACATCGATCCGCTGGAGCCAAGCCCCGTGAACACTCTGTTCTCGAGCCAGATCAAATCGTCCGTCGTTGAGAAATCGGTTATGCGATCGGCTTGGCCTGCAACCGGCGCGGTATCGAAGATGTACCGGTCCTGACCCGCTCCGCCGGTCATGACATCCGCGCTTGCCCCGCCATAGAGCCTGTCGCCTCCCTCGCCGCCGATGAGCGCATCCGCGCCGGCGCCCCCGAACAGATAATCGCTGCCGGAGCCGCCATCGATCTGATCATCGCCATTCTCGCCATAAAGGCGGTCTCCGCCGCCAAGGCCGTTGATGATGTCGCGGTTTGCAGTTCCGTGAATGGTTTCGCCCGCGGACGTTCCGACGATTGTGTTCTCAGCCGGCGGCGTCGGGGGAGTCGGCGGGGTTGGCGTTCCGGACGCAGTGGGATCGACGAGGTCGAGCTTCACGTTCGAGCCGCCGATCGTCGCCTGCGACGTCGTGGTGGTGAAGCCGCCGCCGGAGAAAGTCACTGTGTAGCTCCCGGCGGCCAGGGCGAGCGAGTAGCCGCCGGCGTCCCAGGTCGTCGTGACGAACTGCTGTCCGGTCGCGATGTTGACGGCGGTGAGCGTCAAACCGCCAAGACCTTCTCCTACGTCATAGAATCTGTCGCCATCCTTGTCATCGAAGGCGACGCCCGTGAGGAAATTGCCCGACCCCGAGCGCGCGAAATCCTGCGTGATAAAGGCGCCGTCGCGGCCGCCATAGTCGCCGCTTTCGACGCCTATCCCGACTTCGCGATATGACGCATTGAGAATGTTGGCGCGGTGACCGGAGGAGTTCATCAGACTGTTGTGCATGAGGAGCACTTCGTCCTGCAGACCTGAGGGAGACCGAGTCGTCGCCCAGGCGATATTCTCTCCCCATCCCCATGAGCCGGTGAAGGCGTAACCCGCGGCTGTCATGCGTTGTCCGGCGCTCGAGCCTCCAGACCCAGTATGCGAGAATACGTCAGCAGCGATCATCCACATGCTGTGCTGCTCGGAAGCTTCGTTGAGATCTCCGTTGAACGCGAGCGGCTGTGCGCCTGCCTTGGCGCGTTCCGCGTTGATGAGCTCAAGCATGTATTGTTCGTATGCGTTCGGTTGCGTCATGCCGGACTGAATCCCCTCGCCCGAGAGCCAGCAGCGCGGCGAATTGTGATCGGCGTTTGGCGGTAAGGTGGCGATCCACGAGAGCCGAGCGGCAGTCTGCGAGCGCGCCGAATCGATTTTCGCAGGTTCTGATTTGCTGGTGAAACAATCGGCTGGGCCGTTTGATTAATTCGCCGGATGCAGAGAACCATCGCTGAGTCTGCAATGCAGACGCCAATTTGGCGGCGCGTGTGACAAAAATGCGCCGCCTACGCCGGGGTGAGCATAATGAAACAAGACGCCCCCGGCAGATGCTCGGTCGCTGACGCCCGCGCCTGAACGGGCGCGTTGCCACAATTCACCCCGGCCCAGCCTGACCGCCAGCCAGTTGAACCAGAAGGAGAATTTCGTCTATCTTGGCGACCGGTCGAGCAAGGGGGAGTAGCTGCTTCGGTCGACCGCAAGCGCTGAAATCAAGGAGGACAACGATGGCGGACGCCTCGAACTCTTCCGCGCCCGCAGGCGTTGTTCCGCGGGATCTGCCGCTCGCGGCGCGGCTGGCGCTTGGCTACGCGCTGAACCTCAGACGCGGCCGGCTTGAGGTTCACCTGCCTGACGGGCGCTGCCTTGAGTTCCGCGGCGAAGGCGCCGGGCCGAACGCAACGATCATCGTTCGCGACTGGGGCTTCGCGCGCCGCATGATGTCCGGCGGCGACATTGGCCTTGGCGAAGCCTTCATCCGCGGCGAGTGGGACAGTCCCGACCTCACCGCGTTCCTGCTGCTGTTCTGCATAAATCACAACGCGGTCGAGACGCTGCTCGACGGTCGCGCACTCATCCGCTGGTGGCAGCGCGTGCGCCATTTTCTTAACGGAAATACGAAGGTTGGCGCGCGCCGCAATATCCGAGCGCATTACGACCTTGGAAACCACTTCTATGCCGCGTGGCTGGATCGCACCATGACCTACTCCGCAGCCATTTTCGCGCCGGGCGACAATGATCTCGCAAGCGCGCAGTTGCGGAAATATCGCGCGCTCGCCAGCGCGCTCCATGTCGGTCGGGACGATCGCCTGCTTGAAATCGGATGCGGATGGGGCGGTTTTGCGGAATTCGCCGCCAGGGAGATCGGCTGTCGCGTCACTGGCCTCACCATTTCCCGCGAACAGTTCGAGTTCGCGCAACAGCGAATGCAGAAGGCTGGCCTGTCCGAGAAGGTCGAGATCAAGCTGCAGGACTATCGCGACGAGAAAGGAATCTACGACCGCATCGCGTCGATTGAAATGTTCGAGGCCGTCGGCGAAAGCTACTGGCCGTCATTCTTCAGCCAGCTGCGCGATCGCCTGACGAGCGGCGGCGCCGCCGGCGTCCAGGTCATCACGATCCAGGAGCGGTTTTTCGAAGGCTATCGCAAGGAGATCGACTTCATCCGGAGATACATCTTCCCCGGCGGAATGCTGCCGACTCCGACTATCATGCGTCAGCTCGGCGAGAATTTCGGCGTTCCCCTGAAGGAGGAGCGCGAGTTCGCCCTCGACTACGCCCAGACTCTCGCGCTCTGGCGCGAACGTTTCTTCACCGCGTGGCCGCAGCTGCTGCCTCTCGGCTTCGACGAGCGGTTCAAGCGCACGTGGAGCTACTACCTCTCCTATTGCGAGGCCGGTTTCCGCTCGAAGAACATCGACGTGCGACAGATGATCTTCAGCAAGGCCTGACCGGCGACGCCGTGCTGGCGGGAATAGGACGCCATGAGAGTTCCCGATCCTCTCCCAATGCTTCGCACCAGGCGCCTGACGCTCCGCCGGCCCGCGCCGCGCGACGTCGCCGCGCGATTTCGAATGGGGCGGGATCCCGAAATCTATCGCATGTTCGGCGCCGACGTCGCATCCCTCGCGCCTTTCACCATGGAGAACGCCGAAGCGTGGATCGCGCGCATCGACGAGCATCCCTGCGCCTGGGTGATCGCCGTCGAGGAGGATGCGATCGGCGAAGTGCGCATCGACAGCCCCGTCGATGCGGATGCGCGCGCCAGCCTTGCGATCGGCATTCTCGATCGCAATCGGATCGATGCCGGCTATGGCGCAGAAGCGATCCGCGCCGCAGCTGCGTTTGCGTTCGATACGCTGCAGCTGCACCGCCTGTCGGTGCGTGTTCTGGCATTCAACGCGCGCGCGATCAGAGCCTATGAGAAGGTCGGCTTCCGGCGCGAAGGCGTTGAACGACAGTCGGCCCGCGTCGGCGGCGAATGGCATGACGACGTCATGATGGGTCTGCTCGCCGACGAATTAAGATAAGCGCCATCGCGCAGCGCTCACCCTCTCGCTTCCGGGGAGAAGGAGGGCGGCAAAGCCGCCGGACAATGGGCGTTCAGCTACCCCCTCACCACATGTCGAGCGCAGCGCGCGCCATATCCGACATGCGCGACTGGTCCCACGGCGGGTCGAATGTCATCGAAACCTTGACGCCGGAGACGCCCTGCACGGCGCTCACCGCGTCCTCCACCCAGCCCGGCATCTCGCCCGCGACTGGACAGCCAGGCGCCGTCAGCGTCATCTCAACGGCGACGAACCTCTCGTCTGAGATATCGACTTTGTAGATCAGCCCAAGCTCGTAGATGTCCGCCGGGATTTCAGGGTCGTAAACCGTCTTCAGGGCGGCGATGATGTCGTCCGTCAGCCGGTCGAGCTCGTCCGCCGGGATCGCGCCGTCTGATGCGACGGCCGGGCGGTTCGGTTCAGCGATTGCGGTATCTGCGGTCATGGCGAATCCTCACGCAAACAGCGTTTCTGCCTTGCGCAATGCGTCCGCGAGAGCGTCAACCTCTTCCGGCGTGTTGTAAAGTCCGAACGAGGCGCGGCAGGTTGACGTCTCGCCGAAGCGTGCGAGCAAGGGCATGGCGCAATGGGTGCCGGCCCGGACGGCGACTCCGGCGCGATCAATCACCGTCGCCACATCATGCGCATGGGCGCCAGCCATGTTGAAAGAGACGATGGCGCCCTTGTCGCGGGCCTTTCCATAGATCTTGATGGAATTCATCTCGCCCAGGCGCTGGTGCGCGTAGTCGCGCAGCTTGTGCTCGTGGGCGAGGATATTCTCACGCCCGAGCGACATCATGTAATCGAGCGCTGCGCCGAGGCCGGCGGCCTCGATGATCGCCGGCGTGCCCGCCTCGAAACGGTGCGGCGGCTGATTGTACGTGACGGTTTCGGTCGTGACGGTCTCAATCATCTCGCCGCCGCCCTCGAAAGGCGGCAAGGCCTCCAACCATTTCTTCTTGCCATAGAGCACGCCGATGCCCGTGGGACCGTACACCTTGTGGCCGGTGAACCCGTAGAAATCGACATCGAGATCCTTCACGTCGAGCGGCAGATGCACCGCGCCCTGCGCGCCATCGACGACGACAGGAATGCCGCGCGGCCTGCAGAGCGCGACAATGTCCCTGATCGGCGTCACAGTGCCGAGAGCATTCGACATGTGCGTGATGGCGACGATCTTGGTGCGCGGCGACAGCAGCTTCTCGAATTCGTCGAGCAGGAAGTTGCCTTCATCGTCCACCGGCGCCCATTTGATGACCGCGCCATGTCGCTCCCGCCAGAAATGCCAGGGAACGATATTTGAATGATGCTCCATGATCGAAAGAACGATCTCATCGCCCGCGCCGATCCCGAGATGCCGGCCGAGCGAGGAGGCGACCAGATTGAGCGAGCCGGTCACCGAGCGCGTAAAGATCACTTCCTCGGCGGACGCCGCATTGAGGAATCTGCGGGCGCTCTCCCGCGCCGCCTCATAGATCTCCGTCGAGGCGTTCGCGAGAAAATGCAGCCCGCGATGCACATTGGCGTAATCGTTCTCCATGAGATGGGTCATGGCGTCGATGACGGCGCGCGGCTTTTGCGCCGAGGCGCCGTTGTCGAGATAGACGAGCGGCTTGCCATAGACTTCCCGCGACAGGATCGGAAAATCCCGCCTGATCGCGTGGACGTCGTAAGGCTTCACCCGCGCGTTCATGCCGCTCTCACCTTCAGCCATGCGTCGATGCGCGCAGTCAGCGCAGCGCGAAGCGATTCATCGCTCACCGGCTCGATCGGCTCGCCGGCGAACGAGGCGATCATCAGCGCTTCCGCCTCCTTGCGGGAGATTCCGCGCGCCATGAGGTAGAAGAGAAGATTGTCGTCCAGCGCACCGACGGTGGCGCCATGGGCGCACTGGACGTCGTCGGCGAAGATCTCGAGCTCCGGCTTGTTGTTCATCGTCGCGCCGTCCGACAGCATCAGCGCATTCGACGCCATGCGCCCGTCGGTCTTCTGCGCCTTCTGCTGGACGATGATCTTGCCCTGGAAGACGCCGGTCGAGTCGCCGTCGAGGACGGTGCGATATAGCTCGCGGCTCTCGCCGCCGGGCTCCACATGATCGACCACCAAAGTCGTGTCGGCGTGCTGCGCGCCCCGCAGCAGTGCGGCGCCGCGGATCGACGCCTTGGCGTCGCGCCCGGCGAAGGTCGCGAAGACCTGATGGCGGGCCGTCGCTGGATTGGACGAGAAGTTGAGCGAGCTGAGCAGCGACTCTTTGCCGAGATGTGCGGCGAACGACGACAGCGAGAGGGCCTTGTTCCCTGTCTCGTCGAGGCGCACATGCTGGATGTCGGCGCTTTCGCCGAGGATCAGTTCGAAAACGCTGTTGGCCTGCGTCGCCACGCCATCCGGCCCGCGGTGATGCTCTATAATTGTCGCGCGCGCCCCGCGCCCGGCCGCCACCAGAATGCGCGGATAGACGGCCACCGGCGTCGAAGCCTCGACATTGAATTCGAGGAGGATGGGCCGCTCGATCTCCGCGCCGTCCGCAACTTGCAGAATGACGCCGTCCGTCATGAACGCGGCGTTCAACGCCAGCGCCGGATCGTCGCCGCCGAGTTTTGCGGCCTTGTTGAACCAGGCGTCGATGAGCGGATGGCCCTTGATCAAAGCATCCTTCATGCGGGTCGCCGTTACTCCCACTGGCATGGAGCCTTCGTTCGCATTCGACGAAAGCCAGCCATTGGTGAAGACGAGGCGGGCGCCGTCCACGAGAGGCGTTGCAGCCCCCTCCCCCGACGCTTCCGTGGCGAGGGGCGCGGCGTCGCGCATCAGCGCACGCAAGTCCGTATACTTGTAAGCCTCGATACGACGATGCGGCAGGCCCTTGTCGCGCACAACGCCGAAGGCGCGTTCGCGCAGCGCGGAGATGGCGGAGTTTCCGGGAAGCGATGCTTTCGCGGCCGGGAAGCGAGCGATGAGCGCTTCTTCGGCCGGATTGCGGATGACGGTCAGACTGGCCATCGTCGCCTCACGCGGCCTTCGCCGAGAACTGGGCGTAGCCGCTCTTCTCGAGCTCCACCGCCAGACTCTTGTCGCCCGACTTCACAATGCGGCCGTTCGCCATGACATGCACCGTGTCAGGCGTGATGTAGTCCAGCAGGCGCTGATAGTGTGTGATCACGAGAAAGGCGTGCTTCGGGTCGCGACGCGCATTGACGCCGGCGGCGACGATCTTCAGCGCATCGATGTCGAGGCCCGAATCCGTCTCGTCCATGATCGACATCTTCGGTTCGAGAAGCGTCATCTGGAGAATCTCCATGCGCTTCTTCTCGCCGCCCGAAAACCCGACATTCACCGGACGGCGCAGCATCTCACGCGGGATGCCGAGTTCGTCGGCCGCCGCATTGACGCGCTTGACGAACTCAGGCGTCGAAATCTCATCCAGCCCGCGCTCCTTGCGCTGAGCGTTGATCGCTGCCTTCAGGAAGGTCATCGTCGCGACGCCCGGAATTTCGAGCGGATACTGGAAGGCGAGAAAAAGACCTGCCGCAGCGCGCTCGTTGGGTTCCAGTTCGAGGATGCTGGCGCCTTCGAGAAGGATATCGCCTTCGACGATCTCGTAGTCCTTCTTGCCGGCGATGACGTAAGACAGCGTCGACTTGCCGGAGCCGTTCGGTCCCATGATTGCGGCGATTTCGCCTGCCTTCACGGTCAGATTGAGTCCGTTAAGGATCACCTTGTCCTCGTCGGCGATCTTCACGGTCAGATTCTTGATCTCAAGCATTTCTCTCGTCTTTCCAGGTCAGCGGCGCCATTCATGGCAGCCAGTTTCAATGAGCGCGGGTTTCGCTCAGTTCATAATGTTGAGACATCGAGTCGAATCGCTTCAGCACTTTGCGAGCAGCGTCGGGCACATAGGCGGTTTCGTGGTCCTCGCCGGCGAACGCCTTCACCGCCGCCATGTCGTCGAAGCGCATGATGGTGATGAATTCGACCTCGTCTCCAATCGGACGCCGCAGCAATTCGATGCCGCGATAGCCCGAAACCTTCTTCGCCTCGATGCCTGGGAATATCTCCATCCTCAGCAGAGTCTCGTAGGCGTCCGCGTTCATCGTCGTCGTCCAGCCATGCCAGATGCGCAGCATCATGGGTTCGCCCCATCGCCATCAGCCATGTTCAGCCCACGCTTCCCTCGAGCGAGATCGAAATCAGCTTCTGCGCCTCGACCGCGAACTCCATCGGAAGCTGTTGCAGCACCTCCTTGACGAAGCCATTGACAATCAGCGCCGTTGCGTCTTCCGCCGATAGGCCACGCTGCAGGCAATAAAAGAGCTGTTCCTCCGACACCTTCGACGTTGTCGCCTCGTGCTCGAAGGTCGCGGATGCGTTCTTGGATTCGATATACGGCACTGTATGCGCGCCGCATTCATTGCCGATGAGCAGCGAGTCGCAGTTGGTGAAGTTGCGGGCGTTCGAAGCCTTGCGATGCGCCGAGACCAGACCCCGGTAGGTGTTCTGCGAATGCCCCGCGGAAATGCCCTTCGAGATGATCCGGCTTGTCGTGTTCTTGCCGAGATGGATCATCTTGGTGCCGCTATCCACCTGCTGGCGGCCGTTCGACACGGCGATCGAATAGAACTCGCCGCGCGAATGATCGCCGCGCAGAATGCAGCTCGGATATTTCCAGGTGATCGCTGAGCCGGTCTCGACCTGCGTCCAGGAAATCTTCGAGCGCGCGCCGCGGCAATCGCCGCGCTTGGTGACGAAGTTGTAGATGCCGCCCTTGCCGTCCTTGTCGCCCGGATACCAGTTCTGGACCGTCGAGTATTTGATCTCCGCGTCGTCGAGGGTGATGAGCTCCACCACCGCGGCATGCAGCTGATTCTCGTCCCGCTTGGGGGCCGTGCAGCCTTCAAGGTAGCTGACGTAGGAACCCTTGTCCGCGATGATCAGCGTGCGCTCGAACTGGCCGGTGTTCTTCTCGTTGATGCGGAAATAGGTCGAGAGCTCCATCGGGCATTTCACGCCCGGCGGCACATACACGAATGAACCGTCCGAGAAGACGGCGCTGTTCAGGGTGGCGAAGAAGTTGTCGGTGATCGGCACGACCGTGCCGAGATACTTGCGCACCAGATCCGGATGCTCGCGGATCGCTTCTGAAATCGGCATGAAAATCACGCCGACCTTCGAAAGCTCTTCCTTGAACGTTGTGACGACGGAGACCGAGTCGAACACCGCGTCGACGGCCACCCTGCGCTCCTGCACGCCTTCGAGGATCTCCACCTCGCGCAGCGGGATGCCGAGCTTCTCGTAGGTCTTGAGAATCTCGGGATCGACCTCGTCGATGGATCGCGGCGCGGGGTTCGATTTTGGCGCCGCGTAATAATAGATGTTCTGGTAGTCGATCGCTGGATAGTCGACGCGGGCCCAGGTCGGCTCCTGCATCGTCTTCCAGCGGCGGAACGCCTCCAGGCGCCAATCGAGCATCCATTGCGGCTCGCCCTTCTTTGACGAGATGAGACGCACAGTCTCCTCGGAAAGGCCCTTTGGCGCCATTTCCATTTCGACGTCCGTCGAAAATCCCCATTTGTACTGATCGACGTCGATCGCCCGAACCCGTTCGACGGTTTCCTTGACCGCTGGCATTGTCCTCTTCTCCTGAACTCGCAGGGGATCAACGGCGGGAGTTGAGGCCATCAGGACTCGCGACGGTTCTTACTAT
>JBEVKO010000301.1:0-9014 GCA_040509705.1 Beijerinckiaceae bacterium | reverse complement strand
CGATTCAGGTCGAGCTCGCCGCCGCGTCGAGCGCGCTTGCGTCGGCGAAGGAGAGGCACACGGCGATGAAGTCGCTGCTGACGGATTCGCTCCAACAGGTCGAAAGGGCCGACACGCAGGAGATCGCCGCGCTGATCCTCTCGTTGCAGACCAGGCTCGAAGCAACCTATGCGACCACGGCGACGCTGTCGCAGCTCTCGCTGGTCCAGTACCTGTCCTAGGCGGGGCGATCCCACCGCGGCAGTCGAGACTACAGCGCGGCCGCGTGCTCCGCCGTTGCGATGGCTGCGCCGCCGCCGAGCGCGCCGGAGATCAGCTTCTCCTCATAGGCGAGAAGCTGCTTGGCGCTGCGCAGCGCGCGATAAAGCTCACCGGCGAGGATCCAGTCGCTGATCTCCGAGATCAGAGGCATGGCGCTTGGCGCCGCCGCGAGGAAGTCGCGCACCAAACTGAAATAGGCGTCGTGCTGATCGCCGGTGTCTCCGGCGAGGTACATCAGCTGCACCGAGAGATAGATGCGCTTCGCCGGCGAGTTGGCGGTCGTCGCGGTCAGAATGTCCTTCTCGCGCAGAATAGGCGCATCGCCTTCGATGAAGATGCGCGTGCGCGAATCGCCGTTCCGTATCACGGCCTTGCCGACAATGATTCTTTCATTCGGCTTCAGCTCGACTTTCAGGGCCATTTGCTTCTCCTGCAGCGGCGCGCGCCACCTGTCATTGCAACGCATCGCACGCGCGTCGATCATGGATAATGTTTGGTTAATCCTAACGGCCGGTTAATTCCGGGGCTCGTTCAGCGAAATTCATGCCGCAGCGTCAGTTGCGAGGAGGCTGCGCGGGAGCCGGCGGGGGAGGAGGCGCCGGCGATGGCGCGGCGCGCGGCGGCGCATCGAGGCGGGGAAGCTCGCTGCCGCCAAGGAGTTCCGTCGTCTGTTCCTGGCGCGTCGCCAGAGCGACCGTCAGCTTTTCGGCGGCTTCGGGCGACATTGCAGCCAGAACCTCGGCCATCTTGCGTGGGTTCATCCTTTGCACGACCGGGATAAGCACTTTGAGGTCGAGCCGGTCGAACACCCGCACGGCTTCCTTGGGCTTCATTGTCTCATACATCGTGACGAGGCTTTTCAAGGCTGCGGCTTGGGACTGCTCGCGATTCTCACTGGCCTGGGTCAGCCGATCTTCCATCGTCTTAAGGTCGCCGACGCGCGAATCGAGCTTTTTCTCGGCCGCCCGCAGCAAGGCTTCCCGCGTATCCATCTCGCGCGCCCGTCCTTCGATCTCCTCGCGCCGTTCGCCGAGGCGCTCCAGCACCGCGCGCTCCGTCGTCGAACTGCGCGGCGCATCGAAGCTGATGGTGGGCGATTGCGCCGCAGGCTGCGTCGCCTGCGCCATTGTCGCATTGGCTGATCTGTCCGCCTGATTTGCTCCGTCTTCAGGCTTGTCGGTCTTCTTCGCCGGAACCGCGCCGGTGATGTCGGGGTCGGCGGGAACATAGCCTTGACGCGCGCGTGCGATGGCGCGTCCGAACGCCGGAAGCGCGCCGGGCGCGGCTATGCGCGGCGGTTCGTCAACATGGTCGCGGAAGAAGGCCAATCCCTTCCTCGCCAGCAGACAGGCGGCGGCGCCGGCCGCCGCCGAAAGAATGCTGAAGCGCGTCATGCCGCCTCGCCGCGCTGCCGCGCTCGCGCGCGCTCCACGAGGCGGTCGGCTGCGATGGCGGCGGCGGCGAGACGCGTGTTGGCGTTCCGCGACGCCTGAGAATCCGCCTTCGGATTCGCAGGCAGGGGCGCGGCGTGACCAACGACAGCCTGCGCGGCGGCGGCGCGGCGCGTGGTTTCAACGATCTGCCGGACCCGATCGATGATGTCTTCCCCGGTTCGGACATTGTTCGAGAGATCGGCCGCGAAGCGCTCAGCCGATTCGAGCCGCTCCGCCAGCGACGCGTCGGCCGTGGAAACGGTCTGCTTCAGCGTCGCGATGGCGCGCTCGGCGTTGCCGGTCGCGGTCGCCAGATCAGCAACTGTGCGGCGCATGATGGCTTCGTCGGCGCGCAACTGCTTCAAACGCTTCTCGAGCGCGAGGCAGTGAAAAACCGTCGCGGCCAGGAGTATGGCGACGATGGCGTCGATGGCGATCGCAACTCCGCCGGTCATGATTGTGGACCTCGGGGCGCGAATTGAGAAGATTCGAAGGAGGCCATCGTCGTTCGCGAACGACGCAGCGGCTTGACGACCTGAACAGCGATGCGATCGCCGACGCGCCCGATCCGCCCCTCGCTCACATGGAAGTCTCCGCAGCGCAGGATCACGTTGTCGTCCTGGCGCGCATCGAAAACCAGAGTTTCGCCGACCTGCAGATTTGAGACGCGCCTGATCGGCAGTTTGGTCTCGTGGAGAACGATGTCGACATCGGCGCTCGCCTGCCAGATTTCGTTCGCGAGGTGGCCTTCCCATGCCGGGTCGCGCCCGAACTTCTCGCCCATGAAACTCTGCAGCAGAAGATCGCGGATCGGCTCGATGGTTGCATAGGGCAGCAGCATTTCGATGCGGCCGCCGCGGCCTTCGAGGTCGATCTTCAGTTCGATGCGGATGGCCGCGTTCGCCGGCCGCGAAATCGACGCGAAGCGAGGATTGGTTTCGATGCGCTCGGTGGCGAATTTCACCGGCGCGAGCGGCTGAAACGCCGATTCGGCGACCGACAGAACAAGGTCGAGCAACCGCTTGACGAGGTTCATCTCGATCGACGTGTAGGGGCGGCCGTCGAGTCTCGGGATCGTCGGCCCGCGCCGGCCGCCGAGAAGGACGTCGAGCACGCCATAGGCGAGGCTCGAATCGACGGAAAGGAGGCCGTAATTGTCCCACTCCTGCGCACGAAATACGAGCAGGATCGAAGGCAGGGGAATGGAGTTGATGTAGTCGCCGAAGCGGACGGATGTGATGTTGTCGAGCGTCACCTCGACTGTGTCGGAAAAGAAGTTGCGCAGCGATGACGTCAAGAGCCGCACCAGCCGGTCGAAGACGATCTCAAGCATGGGCAGACGCTCGTAGGAGACCATCGCCGAATCGACGATTGCGCGGATTCCGGTCTGCCGCCTGCCGGCCTGGTCATCGGTCGAGAAGCCGAGAAGGGAGTCGATCTCATCCTGCGTCAGCAGGCGATCGATGGCGCTGTCATCCTCGATGTCCTGCGGCTGCGTCGACACGAGACTGGCCCAGGCTTCGGCCATGTCTGTGTCGGCGCTTTCGGCCGGCGGCGTGTTGGGCTTGTCGTTGTCGCTCATTGTTCCTGACAGATTTGCAATGCGGATGCGGCCGGCGCGCCGGTCACTGCATCAGTACTTCCTTGAAAAGAACGGCGTCGACCTTCGCGGGATAGACGGCGATATTGGTGCGCTTCAGGAGTTCTTCCTTGAGGCGGATGACGGCGGCGGAGCCTTCGAGTTCATTCGGCCGCAATTCGCGCAGGTAGGTCTGGAACGCATCCTCGATGCGCGGCAGCAAGGGCTGGATCTTCGGGATCATCTTGCCGTCGGCGACTTCAAGCGCGATGCGCAGCTTGAGATAGTTCTGACGGTCGACACCCTGCGCCTGTGCGAGGTTGATCGTCATTTCCCTCATCTCGACGAATCCGACCTGCTCCTTCGGCGGGGCGTGGGCGTCGACAGGTTCGGGCTTTTTCCGCAACAGGAACCACCAGACGCCGCCTGCCATAGCGAGCGCAACGACCGCTGCGAGCGCGATCATCATCAGTTTCTTTTTCGATTGACCCGCCGTGCTGGTCGCGGCGCCGTCGTCGTCGGCGGCTGTCGCTGTGTCGGCCATTTCGCATCCGCCCCTATTGCGCGGACTTGCGACCGCGCATGCCGCAGATTGGCGGGACTATGGTTAACACGCTGTTAAACCGGGCAAATTCTGCCGGGTCGAGATTGCCGCGCAGGGTGCCCCGGCAAACGGCGCCGACGAAGCCGTCGATCCAAATCACTGATCTAACAGCGCTTTTCGCATTAACCATGCTGGCACGCGGGTTGCGGAGGGTCTGTCGTCCGTCGCAAGCGCTGGGGAGCGCCGCACGGCGGGCGGGGACCAAAGGACGGGAGCGTTTCCATGGAGAACGCGCTTCTCATCGGGCTGTCGCGACAATTGTCGCTGGCCCGCGAGGCGGACGTCATCGCCAACAATGTGGCGAACGTCACGACAAACGGATTCAAGGCGCGAAGCCACAGCTTCGAGGAATATCTTGCGCCCATGGCGCGCGCCGACGCTTTCCCCCGGGGGGCGCAGGAGGTCTCCTACGTTCTCGATCGCGGGATCGGCCTCAATATCGCGCAGGGCGCGATCGAGATGACGGGAAACCCGCTCGACGTCGCCATTCGCGGCGAAGGTTTCTTTGTCGTGCGGACGCCGGCCGGCGAGCGCTACACGCGCGACCGCGCCTTCGCGCTCAATGCGAGCGGCGAACTCGTCACGGGATCAGGCGCGCGGGTGCTTGGCGAGAACGGGCCGATCGCCTTCTCGTCGCAGGAAAGCAAAATCGAAGTCGGCGCAGACGGGACGATCACCACCAGTGAGGTCGTGCGCGGACGCCTCCGGCTTGTGCGCTTTTCCAATCCGCAGGCGATGACGAGCGAGGGCGACAATCTTTTCGGCTCGTCCCAACCGGCGCTCGCACTCGGCAAGGACGGCAAGGTCGAAAGCGGCGCCATCGAGCGCTCGAACGTGCGGCCCGTGGTCGAGATGACGCGCCTGATCGAGGTCAGCCGCGCGTACCAGAATGTATCCTCGATGATCCAGCGAGCTGACGAGCTGCGCCGCACGGCGATCCAGAAGCTCGCCGAGCAGCCCGCATAAGCGAAGGTAGCCACGATGCGCGCGCTCTACACAGCTTCCACCGGAATGGCCGCACAGGAACTCAATGTGCAGGTCATCTCCAACAACATCGCGAACCAGCGCACCACCGGCTACAAGCGGCAGCGGGCGCAGTTCCAGGATCTGCTTTACCAGATCGTGCGGCGTCCCGGTACGGCGACGTCCGATCAGGGCACGCTTGTCCCGGCTGGCGTTTCGATCGGCTCGGGCGTGAAGACCGTGTCGACAGCGCGGGTTATGACGCAGGGCACCATCAATCCGACCGAGAAGGAATATGACATCGCGATCCGCGGCGAAGGATTCTTCAGGATCCGGTTGCCGGACGGGCGCACGGGCTATTCACGCGATGGCGGCTTTGAGCTTGACGCCCAGGGACAGCTCGTCACGCATGACGGATACATCGTCGAGCCCGGCATCACGGTGCCGCAGAACGCCAAGAGCGTGACCATCAACGCGCAAGGGCTCGTGCAGGCGTCGATTCCGACGCAGACCGCGCCGCAGGATCTCGGAACGATTCTGCTTTCGCGCTTCGTCAACAAGGTCGGGCTCGAATCGATCGGCGACAATCTGTTCGTCGAAACGCCGGCGTCCGGCCAGGCGATCGATGGTGCGCCAAATTCGGAAGGCTTCGGAAATCTGCAGCAAGGATTTCTGGAAGAGTCGAACGTCAACTCGGTGACCGAGATCAGTTCCTTGATCGCCGCGCAACGCGCCTACGAAATGAATGCAAAGGTCATCACCGCCACCGACCAGATGCTGTCGGCGACGACCCAGATGTTCCGCGGCTGACGAGGTTCGCCATGACGCACGCACGCTCTCCGTTCACTTTCGCTGCGACGATCGCCGCCGCCCTCGTCGCATCGAGCGCACTGGCGCAACAGCCGTCCGCTGCGCTGCGTCGCGACGCCGTTGTGGAGGGCGACGTCGTCACCCTCGGCGATCTCGTCGAACATTGCGGCGCCCTTTGCGATCGCCAGCTCTTCCGCGCTCCATCTCCGGGCGACGCCGCAACGAGTCAGGCGTTGCGCGCGCTCGCCGCGGCGCGCGATGCAGGACTTCCGCAGGTCGATGCGCGGGGCGTGACGCAGATCGTCATCAGCCGGGCGGGACGCGCAGCGACGCGCGATGAGATCAATGGCGCGCTGTCGCGCGCCATCGGCGAGCGTGTCGGCCTCGATCCCGTCGATCTGCAGGTCGTGTTCGATCAGGCCTTGCCGCGCGTCTCGCTCGCGCCGGGCGTGGGCCAGGCGCCAGCCGTAGGCGACCTCGTCATCGACACGCGCACGCGGCGTTTCGCCGGGACGCTGGCGTCGCCCGGCGCGCGCAGCGTCGCCGCACGCGTCTCCGGCGGCTACGTGCAGACCATCGCCGTGCCGGTCTTGACGCGATCGATCCAACGCGGCGACGCCGTGCGCGCCGAAGATGTTGCGATCGAGCGCCGCGACCGCGATGCGGTGGGAGACGAAGCTCCCGCCAATCCGAAGCTGATCGCCGGGCGCGTCAGCCGCGCGACGATGCGCGCCGGAACCATCCTGCGCGACAAGGACCTCGTGAAGCCGGTGATAGTCGACCGCAATATGTCGGTGGCGATGACGCTCCATTCCGGCGCGCTGCAGCTGAGCTTGCGCGGCAAGGCGATGGAGCAGGGCGCACTTGGCGAAATGATAAGCGTGCAGAACGTCACTTCCAAGCGCATCGTGCAAGGGGTGATCACGGGTCCTGGAGCCGTGACGATCGAGTCCGGCGCCCCGACCAGCGCGGAACGCACGGCGTCGGCGCAATGAAACTCGAAGCCATCAGCATGCGTCTGGAGTGCGGAGGTCCCACCATGTCGCAATATGCCAATAGACGTCTCTTCCCCGTTGCAGCGATCGCGCTCAGCCTTGCGCTCGGCGGATGCGGCGTCGCCGACCGGCTCGCGCAGATCGGCCAGGCGCCGCCGCTCTCGGCGATCCATGATCCGACCGCGCAACCAGGCTACAAGCCGGTGCGGCTTCCGATGCCGCAACCTGCGCAGGCGAACTTTCAAGGGAATTCGCTTTGGCGCACCGGCTCGCGCGCCTTCTTCAAGGACCAGCGCGCCAACCAGGTCGGCGACATCGTCACGGTGCGCGTCCGCGTCACCGACAAGGCGAACATCGACAATGCAACGACCCGCACGCGCAGCGGCTCGGAGAATCTCGGGGTAAAGGGACTGTTCGGCGCCGAGACGCAGGTGACGAAGATTCTTCCCGATGGCACCGCAGCGGAAGGGCTCGTCGACCTGAACTCCGCCTCCAATTCGCAAGGCACGGGCTCAATCCGTCGCCAGGAGCAACTGGTGACGAACGTCGCCGCAGTGGTCACGCAGACGCTGCCGAATGGCAATCTCGTGATCGAAGGCAAGCAGGAAATCCGCGTCAATTTCGAAGTGCGCGAGCTTATCGTCTCCGGCGTAATCAGGCCTGAGGACATCGAGGCCGACAATATGATCGACAGCCAGAAGATCGCGGAAGCTCGAATCGCCTATGGCGGCCGCGGTCAGATCACGGATGTGCAGCAGCCGCGCTACGGTCAGCAGGCGATGGACATCCTGTTGCCCTTCTAGAGCCAATCCCCGCGCGCGGCCGCGCTCCCCAGTATGGTCGCGACGCAAGTGAACCCCGCCCGCTCCCGGGCGGGGTTCTTTCATTTGCTCAAGTTGTAGCGGGTGCGCCGCGCTACGCGGCGTCCCTGAACATCGGCGAGGGAGTCGCACGCATGGAAGCGCGCCTGCGGATGCGGTCCCACCATGCCGCGAGGCGCGCATGCTGTGACAGGAGCTTTTCGCCTTCCGGCGCGGCGCGCAGGCACGCGACCATGGGAGCAGCATGCAAATCCGCGAGGGAAGGATTTCTGCTGTCCCCGACGAGCCAGAGCGCGTCGCCAATGAACTCGCTCAGCGTGCGCAGGCAAAGGTCCGCGCGCTCAACCGCCGCCCTAATCTTCTCTTCGTCCGGAGTTTCGCCGCGCGAAGGCTTGCGCATCCGCTCGACGAAGATCTCCCAGACCATGGCCTGATACGCGTACGCGTCGAGCATGCCGACGATCTGTGCGACCCTGGCGCGACCTTTGGCGTTCCGCGGCTGCAACAGCGGACCCTCGAACGCCTCGTCGACATAGCGCGCAATGGCCGCGGTTTCGAACAGCGTGAAATCGCTGTGCGACAGAGCGGGAATTTTCCCGAATGGCTGCCGCTTCAGATACTCCCCGGAGGGGCCGGCGGGATTGAACACGTCCACAGCTTCGAACTGGTGCTCAACCTGCTTCTCGATCAGCGCCATCCGCGCAATGCGGGTGTAGACGCTGTAATCGGCCCCAAAAAGTATAGGCGTCATCATAATCGCGCCATTCTCCATCAGAGCTGCGCCCAAATTGAAAAAAAATCTGCGTAAAATTGAGCAAATCAAACCACTCCGCCCGGCGAAACTGGCGCCGGGCGCTTCGTCGTCGTCGACAGGCGACGATCAGTCGTCGCGATGCACCTTCTCGTTTCGCTCGTGGCGTTCCTGGGCCTCAAGCGACAAGGTTGCTATCGGCCGCGCCTCAAGACGGCGCAGCGCAATTGGTTCGCCGGTTTCCTCGCAATAGCCGTAGGATCCGTCCTCGATGCGCGAGACTGCGGCGTCGATCTTGGCGATCAGCTTCCGCTGGCGATCCCGCGCCCGCAATTCGATCGCGCGGTCCGTCTCGAAGGAGGCGCGGTCGGTCAGATCTGGATGGTTTTCCTTCTCGGTTTGCAGGGCGTTCAGCGTTTCGCGGCTTTCCCGAATGATTTCATCCCGCCAGGCTATGAGCTTGCGTCGGAAATAGTCCCGCTGACGCTCGTTCATGAAAGGCTCGGAATCGGTTGGCCGGTAGTTCGGATCCAGCGTTAGCTTCATTTTCGTCCTTGGGGCTGATTTGGTCTTCGCCGGCGCGTCTGCGACGCGCCGGGCAGGCTTCTCAGCCGCGGCCTGGGCGCGCGTCGGCTGCATCGGGGTCTGCCTTGCCGGCTTGCCGGTCTTCTTCTTCGCTGGACCTGCTTTCGATTTTGACGTCGATTTGCGGGGCATGCGTCGCGTCCATCCTCCTTGGTCGCGCTCGACCTTGATGGCGCGCTCTATAGCGAAAGGCGGTCCCGGCCACAACGAGG
>JBEVKO010000300.1:0-5037 GCA_040509705.1 Beijerinckiaceae bacterium | reverse complement strand
CGCACCGTTACTCCGATCACGGTGAGCCAGATCACTGTGTTGAACAGGACGCTGCGAAAATCCCGGCTCGTCACCAATTCCCAATAGTTCTCCAGACCGATCCACTCCCCACCCTTGCGCAAGCCGAAAAGGCTCAGATCCGTGAAGCTGTTGGAGATGTTGTAAAGCGTCGGATAGACATAAAAGCAGATCAAAAAAAAGAAGGTCGGCGCAAGCATGGTCACGACGAAGCGTCGGTCGGTCTTCATCGTGAATTGACTCCGGGGACGTGGGATAGCCTGGAGCTTTGCTCCAGGCTTGCGCCGAAAGGACTATTTCTGATTTTTGGCGAGTTCACGGGAGATTGCGTCGTGCAGTTCGGCCGCAGCCTGTTTCGACGATTTCTCGCCGATGAAGACCGAGCCGGCCGCGCGTCCAACGGCGTTCCACATAAACGGAATCGCAACAGGTCCATTGCTGTACGCCCCCCAGCTGCGCGCCGTCTTCAACTGCGCGCTGAATCCGTCGGCGATTTCCCTGGGCAGCCTGTCGTAGTTCATGAGGAGACGCTGCGGTTGCACGTAGTTGGAGTAGTATTTCGTGAAGGTCGGATCAGGCGTCGTCAGAAAGCGGATGAGCTTCCAGGCTTGCTCAGGATATTTGCTGTTGGCGCTGATGCCCAGCATGCGGCCGCCGAAAAAAGTCTTTGAGCCGTTAGCGTCGGCGGGATGCGGCGCAGCTTCAAACGGAACGGGCTTTCCGGGAAACCGCTGCTTAAATGCGTTGACGATCTGAACGCCAACAGCGTCGGGAACGCTGGCGATCGCCATGTCGCCGTTCACCATGCCCTCGACGATCTCCGGTGCGCCCCATAGGCAGAAAGAGAGGTTCTGCTTTGGCGTATGGCCGTCCTTGAGATATTGATTGTAATAGTCGAAAGCCTCGGCGATCTGGTCAGGCGTGACATTGACGAAAAACTTTCCGCCATTCGGCTGCTGTTCGACGAACGCCCAGCCTTTCGACCAGATATAGAAATTCGTCAAAAACCAGATCGTTGGCGTGCCGCAGCTGCCTGCGGGGAAACCCCAACCAGCTTTGCCCGTCTTTTCATGGACCGCTTTGCTCGCCGCCCGCAAGTCAGCCCAACTCGTTGGAAGTTTGTCATATCCGGCGGCCTTGAGCAGATCCTTGTTGTAGACGACCGCAAACGTGTCGGTGGTGAACGGTATCGCATAGGTTTTGCCGTCGGGGCCGGTCGCAAGATCGCGCGAAACGAACTGATCCCACCCCGCAACGCCGACATCCGTCTTCTTGATGAGGTCATCGAGCGGGCGAAGCGCTCCGGCGGCTCCGAATGATCGGGGCCAGACAAAGGCGAGCTGGGCTACGTCCGGCGCTGTTCCGACCGCCGCTTCGCGAAGATATTGCTGCTGCGCGTCGGCCCATGTGACGCGCTGCATGGTCACCTTGATGTCCGGATTGGCCCTCTCGAACTCGTCGAGGGCCTGGCGCATTTGCGGCCCCTCCGGATCATTGAAGCGGAATGTAATCGTCACCTGCGCCTGCGCGACGCCGCATAGCGTCGCCAACGCCAATGCTGCTACTATTCCCTTCGCCTTCCAACCCATGACGCCCTCCCTGAGCTTTCCCTTTTTGCATTTGGTCGAGTATGGAGCCTTTGACGAAATCCTCAAGACGTTCCGCCAGGTTTTCGTGCGCTCGCGCATTGCCTCACGGCGTTGGCGCATGCCGGGGAATGAGTCGCTCCTGCTTAAGATCCGCCCAAAGCCCGGATGGAATCGATGTTTGAACCAGCCGCGCATTCTCGGCGGCTTCTCGGCTCGAGCGCGCGCCGACCACGACGCTGACGACGGCGGCGTGACCGAGGGGAAATTGCAGCGCCGCCGCCGCGAGGGGGACGGCGTGCGCCGCGCAGACGGCTTCGATCCGGCGAGTTTGGGCGAGAATCTCTGGCGCGGCGGGCTGGTAGAAATACGCTGCCCCGTGGGCCGCGCCCGTCGCAAGGATGCCGGAGTTGAAGGGCGCGGCCATGAGCACCCCTATGCCCCGCCGCGAGGCGACCGGGAGAAAGACATCGAGCGCGTCGTGATTGAGCAACGTGTATTGCCCCGCGACCATGATGCAGTCGAAATCGCCGTCGCTTGCGAAGCGCGCGCAAACGTCGGCGTCTTTCACCCCGACGCCGATCGCCTTCACGACGCCCTCTTCCCGCAGCTTTACAAGTTCAGGATAGGCGCCGCTCATCGCTTCACGATAGCGCTGCTCGAAGCGCTCCCCGTGCCATCGAGGCACGACGTCGTGGATAAGAAGCATGTCGATGCTCGCCATGCCGAGGCGCTGCAGGCTGTCTTCAAAGGACCGGCGGGCGCCGGCGGCGGAATAGTCGTAGACATAGTCAAATGGCAGCGGCGCTGCGAAGAGTTCGCTCGCGCCCATCGTCTGCGCCGGACGAAGCAGACGTCCAACCTTCGTCGACAGAACCAAGGAGCGCCGGGGCTGGTCGCGGAGCACGTCGCCCATGCGACGCTCGCTGAGTCCATGGCCGTAGAGCGGCGCCGTATCGAAGTAGCTGACGCCGGCCGCAAGCGCAGCCGTAAGGGCGCCGCGTGCGTCCTCATTGCTCACTTCGGAATAGAGGCCGCCGAGCGGAACGCCGCCGAATCCAAGAATCGACAGGTCAATACCGTTGCGAAGGGCGCGTCGCGGCAGCGTCATGGCGCGCGCCATACCATGGTTCGAGCGGCGTCCCTGGACATGGCTCCCTCCTTCAATTCATCCGCATGCGTCGCTTGCATCGCGATGCGGCGGGCTGAATTTCGCTTGCGCGCAGGACAGCCCGTGGTGTTCCCTGCCGAATTGAATGATGACGGCGTCGGATGTCCCAAATGAAAGTTCGCCCATGAAACGCATTGCCTTCAAACTAAAGCTCCGGCCCGGCCGCCTGGCCGAGTATACGCGACGCCACGACGAGATCTGGCCGGAAATGGCGTCTCTCATCCGCGCCTCGGGGGTCTCAGATTTCCGCATTTGGCACGATCCGGATACGGACTTTCTTTTTTGCTCGCAACTGCGCGAAGATGACGCGCGCGCCGATTTGATTCGCTCCGAAGCATTGTGGCGCCGATGGCAAGCCGATATGGCGGAGTTTCTTGTGACGAGACCGGATGGCCTTCCCCAGCGTTGGCCTCTGAACCAGGTCTTCCATCTGCCATGATCATGGCAGTCGATAGACGCGTTGTGCGGTGATTTTGAAAAATTTGGCGAGCTCCTCGCCAGAAACGTCGTCGAGAATGGCGAGCAACGTCGTGACTTGATCAGGCACTGGAGTCATCAGCTTCTCGATGGGAAAATTGCTCCCATACATGCACCGATCAAATCCGAACCAATCGATCGCATCGCGCACGAAAGGCCGTAGCCGCTCGGGCGCCCAACGGCGTTCGATCGGCCAGAGACCAGATACCTTGAGCGCCACATTCGGGCGGCGTGCGAGGTCGCGCATGCCTGAACGCCACCTCGCAACGCCATCCGAATCCGACAGGATCGGCCAGCCCAAGTGATTGAGCGCCATCGTCACGCCAGGGAAGTCGTCCGCGAGGCGACAGGCCATCTGCAACTGCGCCGGCAGGCAGCCAAGGTCGAAGACGAACCCATGCCGCTCCAGGCGAGCGAAGCCCGAGCGAAAGGCCGCGTCGTCCATAAGGTCGAAGCGATCCGTGGCGCGACGCAGCGGTTCGTCATGCCAGTTAAGAAGTTGCCGCACGCCGCGTGCGAGCCCGGGCGGTCGCGCCGCGAGCCATTCCAATTCCTCCTCGGCGCGCGGATGGCGCAGATCGACGAATGCGATCAGCGCCGTCGGCAGGCCCGTCCGTTGGGCGCATTCCTCAAGCCAGAGCGTCTCACCTCTCGGGTCGGCGCAATTCGCCTGGATGTGAACGCACGCCTCAAGCGTCAGCCCGTGAAGATCGATGCGATAATCGTCGGGCTGATAGCTGCGCTTGATTGGGCCATGGTCCCCGAACGGTCGGGGCGGCGCATCGGCCGCCAGCCATGGATATGACAGGCGTCCAAGGTTCCAGAAATGGACGTGCGCATCGACAATGCTCGCAATCTGCTGCGACGTCATCGGCGCACCAACGCAGGGACGCCGTTGACGCAGGCGACTTTGCTTCGGCAAATGGCCGAAGGGCGGACGACGCGTTGGCCGAAGGAGTAGCAATGGCGGCGAAGGTTTCTCGACCAGCAAGAATCCGCCGCGTCGAGCCGATCCTGCTCAGGCTTCCACTCGAGCGCCCGATCCTTGGACCCTTCGGGCGCCTGGATGCGCGACCCAATCTCATCGTTCGCGTCGAGACGTCCGACGGCGCCGTAGGCTTGGGTGAGGCGTGGGCCAACTTTCCACCCTGGGGCTGTCAGGAGCGCATCGACATTGTGCGTCATGTGATCGCGCCCCTTCTTGTTGGTGAACCGCTTGACGATCCGCGTCGGCTCTACGCCGCAATGCATGCGCGATTGCGCCTTCTCGCCAACCAGTGGGGTGCGCCAGGTCCCGTTCACCAGGCGGTCGCCGGCGTCGATATCGCATTGTGGGACGCGTTTGCGCGGCGCGCCGGGAAACCGCTCGCGGCGCTGTTGCGCGGCGACCGGATGAAGCCCGACCGAATTCCGGTCTACGCCAGCGGCATCGCGCCGCCCCATGTCGAGGCGACGATCGAAAGCGCCCGCGCCCGCGGCCACACGCGCTACAAGATCCATTTCGCGTTCGGCCTGGAGAAGAATCGCGAAACGCTGGTTATCGCGAGGCGCGCCGCGGGTGATGAACCGCTGATGGCGGACGCCAACCAGACGATGTCGCACGACGAGGTCGCCGCCATGCTGTCGGCGATGACCGAGGCGAGGCTCCTTTGGCTTGAAGAGCCATTTCCCGTTGATGATCGGAACGCCTACCGGTCCTGGCCGCGCCATGCCGGGCTTCCGCTCGCATTCGGTGAAAACGCCCAAGGCCTCGCCGCGTTGGACGAGGTCATCGCCTGCGCGGAC
>JBEVKO010000299.1:0-5719 GCA_040509705.1 Beijerinckiaceae bacterium | reverse complement strand
CGTGCGCGGCTCGACCTTGGTCGAGCGCAGCAAAGAGTATGTGCAGGCCGCGCGGCTCATCGGCATCCGGCCCTTCGCCATCATGTTTCGGCATGTCTTGCCGAATGTCCTCGGACCCGTGCTGGTTATCGGCACGATCAATCTGGCCCTCGCCATCATCACCGAGGCGACGCTGTCCTTCCTTGGGGTCGGGATGCCGCCGACGTCCCCCTCCCTCGGGACGATGATCAATATCGGCTACAACTTCCTGTTCTCCGGCGAGTGGTGGATCGTCGCTTTCCCCGGCCTCACCCTCGCCTTGCTCGTTCTGGCCGTGAATCTACTGGGAGACTGGCTGCGCGACGCCCTGAATCCGCGCCTTCGCTGACCAATTCGGTCGCCGGGCGCGTGACAAGCCGGGCGCCGGCCAGATAAGAGTGCTTCCAGCCTCCCGCCGGCTGCTGACGCTGGCAGGGGACCGCCATACTAGGGGAGTCCTACAATGAAACTGCGCTCACTTGCGCTCAAACTCGCGCTGCTCGCGGCGACCTCTGTCGCGGCCACGGCGGCGCTGGAAGCCCGGACGTTGAAATGGTCGCGCTCCGGCGACTCGCTCACGCTCGATCCGCACGCCCAGAATGAGGGGCCGACGGCGGCGGTGGCGCACCAGATGTACGAGCCTCTCGCGACGCGCTCCGTCGACGGCAAGCTGGTGCCGGCCCTCGCGACCGCATGGCGCATTCTTCCCGACAATCCCCTGATCTGGGAGTTCAAGCTCCGCCAGGGCGTGAAATTCCATGACGGCGCGCCGTTCACGGCTGACGATGTCGTTTTCTCGCTCGAGCGCGCGATGTCGCCGACCTCGGACTTCAAGGGCCTTTGGACATCCGTCGAGTCGGTCGCGAAGGTCGACGACCACACCGTCCATGTGAAGACGAAGGGTCCGAACCCGCTGCTGGTGCAGAACGTCACCAACACATTCATCATGAACAAGGCGTGGGCGGAAAAGAACAACACCGTCAAGCCGCAGGACTTCAAGAACAAGGAAGAGAACTTCGCGGTTCGCAACGTCAACGGCACCGGGCCCTATATGCTCGTATCGCGCGAGCCGGATGTGAAGACGGGGCTGAAGCGCAACGACAGCTACTGGGGACGCGGCGAGACGCCGATGGAAGTGACCGAAATCATCTATACGCCGGTCAAGCAGGACGCGACGCGCGTCGCGGCTTTGCTCTCGGGCGAAGTCGATTTCGTCCAGGACGTTCCGGTCCAGGACATCCAGAAGCTGCAGGGCGACTCAAAGCTGCGCGTGAATATCGGGCCTGAGAATCGCTCGATCTTCCTTGGCATGGATGTCGGCTCGGCCGATCTGAAGACCGACAATGTCACCGGCAAGAACCCACTCGCCGACAAGCGCGTGCGCCAGGCGCTGAACATGGCGGTCAATCGGGAAGCGATCCAGCGCGTCGTCATGCGCGGCCAGTCGGTTCCAGCGGGCGCGATCATTCCACCCTTCGTCGCCGGCTACACCAACGAGCTGGACTCCTATCCGAAGGTGGACGTCAACGCCGCCAAGAAGCTTCTCTCCGATGCGGGCTATCCGCAGGGCTTCTCGATCACGCTGCACTGCCCGAACGACCGCTATGTGAACGATGAAGGCATCTGCCAGGCGGTGGTCGGCATGTTCGGCCAGATCGGCGTCAAGGCGAATCTTGTCTCGCAGTCGAAGTCGATCCACTTCCCGCTGATCCAGAAGGATCCGCCGGAGACCGAGTTCTTCCTGCTCGGCTGGGGCGTTCCGACCTACGACTCCGACTACATCTTCACCTTCCTCTATCACACCCGCGCCGGCGCCCGGGGCGGCTTCAACGCCCTGCGATATTCAAACAAGGACGTTGACGCAAAGATCGTCTCGCTCGCGAGCGAAACCGATCTGAACAAGCGCAACGCGACGGTGGCGGATCTCTGGAAGATCCTGAAGGACGAAACGCTCTACATCGCCATCCACAACCAAACCCTGGCCTACGCGATGAAGAACGACGTCAACGTGCCGGTCCATCCCGACAATACGGTTTGGATCAAGTACCTGTCGTTCAAGCGGTCCTGATCGCTCAGGGGCGCCGGCGGCCGATGCGTCGCCGGCGTCTGATAGCGGTGCGGGCGATCTTTTGCGCCCGCCGCACAATCATTTGAAGCAGTCTGATGTTCGCCTACGCCGCCAAGAGTCTCTCGCAGGGCCTGCTGGTCCTGCTCGTGGTGTCAGCGCTTGCTTTCTCCATGTTCCGCTTCGTCGGCGACCCCATAGCCAACATGATGGGCCAGGAGGCGACGCAACAGGACCGTCGGGAACTCGCAGAGCATCTCGGGCTCAACGATTCCGTTCCGACGCAGTATGCGCGCTTCATCGGCGCCGCCTTGCGCGGCGATTTCGGCGTGTCCTATCGCCAGGCGCGCAAGGTGTCCGACCTGATCGCCGAGAAGCTGCCGGCGACGATCGAACTCGCCGTCCTTTCGGCGCTCTTCGCCACGGTCTGCGGCGTCGCGCTCGGCGTCTACGCGGCGATCCGGCGCGACGGCTGGCTCGCCCATCTTGTGATGAGCGCATCGCTGGTCGGCGTGTCGCTCCCGACCTTCCTGATCGGCATCGGCCTCATCTACCTCTTCGCCGTCGAACTGCGCTGGCTGCCATCCTTCGGGCGCGGCGACACCGTGAAGATAGGCTGGTGGTCGACCGGCCTTCTCACCACAACCGGACTGAAATCGCTGATCATGCCGGTGCTGACCCTCGGCTTCTTCCAGCTCACTTTGATCATGCGCCTCACCCGCGCGCAGATGCTGGAAACGATGCGCACCGAGTATGTGCGCTTTGCGCGCGCCCGCGGCATCCCGGAGCAAACCATCCGGTTTCGCCACGCGCTGAAGAATACGATGGTTCCGGTCATCACCATCGCCGGCCTCCAGCTCGGCTCGGTTATTGCTTTTGCGATCGTCACCGAAACCGTGTTTCAGTGGCCGGGCCTTGGATCGCTTTTCGTCAACGCCGTGCAGTTTGTGGACATCCCGGTGATGGCCGCTTATCTGATGTTTGTCGCGTTCGTCTTCGTGGTGGTGAATCTGGCGGTGGATCTCGCCTACTTCATTCTCGATCCGCGCATCCGCACAGGCGCGGCTGCGGCGAAGCGGTGAAGTCATGACGGAAGCGGTTCACCGTCCCACAGCAGCGGCGTCGGTCGCCACCGCGTCGCCCAAGCCCACGCAGGCGCGACAGATGTCGCGCCTCGAGCGCCTGCGCGATTCCGATCTGTGGCATTCCTTCACCGCCTCGCCCGTGACAGTGATCGCCGCCATCGTCGCGATCCTGATGGTTCTGGCGGCCGCGCTCGCCCAGGCGATTGCGCCGCACGATCCGTTCAATCCATCGACTCTCAATCTCATGGACGGCTTCACAAGGCCCGGAGAGGAAGGCGCCGGCAGTGGCGCAACCTTTGTGCTGGGCACGGACAACCAGGGGCGCGATCTTCTTTCCGCCATCCTCTACGGCGCGCAGGTTTCGCTGATCGTCGGCATCGCATCGGTGATCTTTTCCGTGCTGCTCGGCGTTTCGCTCGGGCTTCTCGCCGGCTATCTCGGCGGCCGCACCGAGGCGGTCATCATGCGCATCGCCGACGTGCAGCTTTCGTTTCCCGCCATCCTTGTCGCGCTTCTGGTCTTTGGCGTGGCGCGGGGCGTCATCCCGCCCGCCTATCAGGAGAACGCGACGCTGATCGTGCTGGTCATCGCGATCGGCCTGTCGAACTGGGCGCAGTATGCGCGGACCGTACGCGGCTCGACTCTCGTGGAGAAGAGCAAAGACTATGTCGCGGCGGCGCGCGTCATCGGGCTCGGCTCCCTTCCCGTGATGCGCAAGCATGTCTGGCCCAACGTGTCCGGGCCGGTGGTCGTCATTGCAACGATCAATCTCGCGCTGGCGATCATCGAGGAGGCGACCTTGTCCTTCCTCGGCGTCGGCATGCCGCCGACGCAGCCTTCGCTCGGAACACTGATCCGCATCGGCCAGCAATATCTCTTCTCGGGCGAATGGTGGATCCTGTTCTTTCCGGCTTTCACGCTCATACTGCTTGCGCTGTCGATCAACCTGCTCGGCGACTGGCTGCGCGACGCTCTCGATCCAAAAATGCGATGAACCAACCCGTTCTCTCCGTCCGCGACCTGAGGGTCGAGTTTCACACCCGTCGCGGCGTGCTTACGGCGCTCGACGGGATATCCTTCGATATCGACAAGGGCGAAGTGCTCGGCGTGGTCGGCGAATCCGGCGCCGGCAAGTCGATCACCGGCAACGCGATCATCGGGCTCATTGATCCGCCCGGACGAATCGCCGGCGGCGAGGTCAGGCTGAACGGCGCGCGCATCGACAATCTGCGGCCTGATGCGATGCGCAAGGTGCGCGGCAAGAAGATCGGCATGATCTTCCAGGACCCGCTCACCTCACTCAATCCGCTGTATCGCGTCGGCGAGCAACTGATCGAGACGATCCGCACGCACCTTCCATTGTCGGAATCTCAGGCGCGCAAGCGCGCCGTCGACCTACTGAGCGAAGTTGGCATCTCGGCGCCCGAGCGTCGCATCGACGGGTATCCGCACGAATTTTCGGGCGGCATGCGTCAGCGCGTCGTCATTGCGCTGGCGCTATGCGCGGAGCCCGATCTCGTGATAGCCGACGAGCCGACCACGGCGCTCGACGTCTCGGTGCAGGCGCAGATCATCGAGGTGATCAAGAAGCTCTGCCGCGAGCGCGGCGCGGCGGTCATGCTGATCACGCACGATATGGGCGTCATCGCCGAAGCCGCCGACCGCGTCGCCGTCATGTACGCCGGCCGCATCGCCGAGATCGGACCGGTGCGCGATGTTATCAAATCGCCGCTGCATCCCTACGCAACCGGTCTGATGGGCTCGATCCCCTCACTGGAGGCAACGAGCGAGAGGCTGGTGCAGATTCCGGGCTCGATGCCGCGCCTCTCCGCCATTCCGAAGGGCTGCGCCTTTCATCCCCGCTGTCCGCACGCCTTTGCGCGCTGTCATATCGAGCAGCCCGAGCCCAAGCCCGTGAACGGCCGCATCGTCGCCTGCCACCTCCATGACATGGGAATGGATGCGAACGTGAAGGAGAATGCGGCGTGAGCGCGCTCGTCGAAGTCAGAGACCTCAGGCGCGTCTTCGACGTCTCGAAATCCTGGCTCGAGCGCACGATCGAGCGCGAGCCCAAGCGATTTCTGAAAGCAGTCGACGGAGTATCGTTCGATATCGTCAAGGGTGAAACGCTGGCGCTGGTCGGCGAGTCGGGTTCAGGCAAGTCAACTGTCGCCCGCATGGTCGTCGGATTGCTGACCCCGAGCGGCGGAACCGTCCGGATCGACGGCGTCTCGATGAACGACCCGGAGAGCGCGAGCCAGTTGCGCAATCTGCGCCGGCGCATCCAGATGATCTTCCAGGATCCCTATGCGAGCCTCAATCCGCGCTGGCGCGTTGATCGCATCATCGCCGAGCCCATGCGCGCCTTTGACACCGAGCCGAGCGATGCGGCCTGCATTGCGCGCGTCGGCGAACTGCTGAAACTCGTCGGACTCGACCCCGCCGACGGCGTCAAGTATCCGCACGAATTCTCAGGCGGGCAGCGCCAGCGCATCGCCATCGCGCGCGCCCTGGCGGCGAAACCGGAGTTCATCGTCTGCGACGAACCGAC
>JBEVKO010000298.1:0-8110 GCA_040509705.1 Beijerinckiaceae bacterium | reverse complement strand
TGCTCAATCCCTTCACCCCGTTCGGCGACTGCTCGCTGCTCCGCATGGCGAACTTCTACGCCAACGTCGCGCAAGTCGGGCCGGAGGGATTTCAGCAATGTCTTGACCTTGTGACATCGCAGCCCGCGCGCCTAATGAACCTTTCCGACTACGGCCTGGCCGTCGGCAATCCGGCCGAGTTGATCGTGCTTGACGCCCCCAGCGGCCCTGAAGCCCTGGCCGCAATCGCCGAACCCGTCATGGGATTCCAAAATGGAAGGCAGAGCTTTGTGCGGGACAAGGCGAGGCTCTTTCCTTCGGCTTAGCCGCCTGCGACCCACCAGCAACCCATGGCGCGATGAGCTGGCGCAGGGAAAAACAAAGGATAAAATTCTGCAAAGAAATGATCCTAGCGACCACCTCCGTCCACTCAGCTCGGCGACGTTGCGCTAGTTGGCCGGCGCACCGACCAGGATGAGCGAGATCGGCCTCACGAAGATGAAGATCAAATCCACCCACGATGAATGATGATGGCCTTCGCGCTGGCCCCGTTCGGGGCCGCTGTCATGCACGCCAGCAAGAGCGCAGTCGCAGCGCCTTTCGACGTGTAGGTCCTGCCGCCCAGCGGTCGCGCGCTTCGAGCAGCACCGCGGACGACCACGCATCGTCAATTCGCTGGCGGCCATCACTCCAGCTAAACCTCCGCCAACGATCCTCGCGTGACATGAGCATTCTGCATCGCCATGGTAGCAGATGAAGACCAGGAACAAGGCAAGTCTGCTGGGCTGGGCAATGCGACAATCATTCGAATTGGTGGGCCACGCGATGCGGCCATTCGGGCGGCAAGAAATTCGCGATTTCGAGCAGAAGCTTGGTCCGGATCACCGGGATAAACTCTTCCCTTGACCGGATCTGGACCATAAATGCGCGCGGCCCGCCGATAACGTTTGTCTTATAGTACTCGTCGAGATCCTCGATGCCGCCCATGCCTCCGCGCTTTAGGAGAATGGGGAGGCCATTGATTGTAATGCCCTTCGCCAGGGCTTCGTCGCGCGCCTCGGTAACAGACCGACCACTGTTGTTTGGTCCATCGCCCGAAATATCCATCACGACCCGAATTCCCTTGAACCGGTTTCCCTGGAGCAGAGCGACACCGAAATCAATCGCACCGGAAATTGAGGTGCGAGATGCGCGACGAATTGGAATTGCGTCGATCAGATCGGCAAACGCGTCAATTGAAGCTGGCGTATCGAGCAACGTCCATGGAATGGATATCCTCTGGTCCCCATAGGCGGCCCAATCGAAGATCGTGACTGCAATGCGCCCCAACTGGCCGCCGGCGATCGCCCGTTTGACTTCGGCCGAGCGGAAAGCCCGGGCGTAGCCTTCGCGTTGCAACTCCAGTTCCTCGATGTCCATGGAAAAGGAGATGTCAAGGGCGAGCACGAGTTCGATATCGACTTCAGTTGGCGCTGTCTGCGCGCGTGAAGTAGGTCCGCAGGTGCATTGCAGCAGAAAGACAAGCAATCCGATGACAAGGCTCGTGAACCGCATGCTTGTGCTCCTGGAAATCCGCCCGCCTATGATGGCCCGGCCGGCGACCTCCGGCAACGGGCGCGGCGGGGGACCAACTTCTCGACCGGTTGTGGTGGGGCACAACTGCACCACCAGCCATGACACCGTCACCGATCCACCGCCCTTGGCTCCAAGGTCCGCCGTGAGTAGACTCGTCATCGCCAGGCGGCGCGAACTGGTCAGTCCGGGAGCCCTGCCATGCATAATGACGCCGCGACATAAACTCCGGTATTGCGTTGCGGACGCCCTAGTAGTTGCGGCCGAGCCGGATCGTCAAGATCCATGATCTTTGACGATGCGCCCGCCACCGACGGCTTGGCTTGTCGGCAGCACTTCGATCCGCGACACGTCGACATGCGCCGGCATCGACAGCGCAGCCTCAAGAATGTCAGCGACATCTTCGGGCGACATCGTCCGGTAGCCGTCATAGAGCTCCGCTTGCGCGCGTTGCGGGCCCAGTGCAGTTCGATAAAGCTGCGTCTCGACGCGCCCGGGCGCGATTTCTGTGACGCGCACGCCAGTGCCCAAAAGGTCGCAGCGCAGGGAGTCGCAAAACAAGCTGACGCCCGCCTTGGACGCCCCGTAAACTGCGGAATTGGGGTGCGGCCAACGTCCGGCGATCGAGCCAATGAAGAACAGATGGCCGCGGCGTTGCGCAATCATATTAGGAAGCGCAAGGCGCGCGAGATGAAGCGGCGCTTTGAGATTAACATCGATCATTTCGTCGATGTCGAGGTGAGCGATGTCCTGAAAGGCGGCGCGGGTTGAGAGAAGGCCCGCATTGTTGACCAACACATCGATTTCGCGCCGCGCGAAGAGATCAGCGATGCTGCCCGTCTGCCGCACATCGGCTACGATGGGCGTTACGTCGTGTTCGGCGGTCAAACTCTGCAAGGCTTCTGCGCTCCGACCGAGCGCCAGAACCTGCATGCCGGCGCGACGCAGCCGGACTGCTACCGCTCGGCCGATCCCGCTTGACGCGCCCGTCACGAGCGCCGTTCGATAAATGGCCGTCATTAAATGGATCCCCTGACAATTTGGATGACAGCATAGATCTGATTTGCGCCGCAGGCCGTTGACGTCATGTGAGTTCCCCGAGCAAGAGGCGATAGCGGTTCAGGCTCTCCTCGAGATGTCGTCGCAGGGCCACGCGCGCCGCTCTCGTATCGCCTTGCGAAATGGCTGAGAGGATTGCGCCGTGCTCTCGAGAGATCTTCTTAACGTAAGCGCTACGGTTTAATCGCGACGCGTGGCCGTGCTTGAGATGAAGGTCGAAAGCGATGTCTTGTCCGAGAACCTCAAGAAATTGCGGAAAGTGCGGATTGGCCGCAGCATGCGCAATGGCGAGATGGAAGCCGTAGTCTGCCTTCGCCTCCTCCTCCGCGTGGCCGGGGTCGAGAGCGTTGAACCTGTCGAACGCGCGCGTAATTTCCGAGATGGTCTCGGGCGTGCGCCGGGACGCCGCGAGCATCACCGCTTCGGATTCGACGCCGATGCGAATTTCCAGAACTTGCATCGCTGAGCGCACGTCATCAATAGGCGCGACCGCAAAGTGCGGTCGCGTTTCTTCACTCTGCGTGACGAAAACGCCAAGGCCTTGTCGAGAATAGAGCTTCCCGCCGAGGCGCAACGACGCCACGGCTTCGCGCACTACGGTTCGACTGACGCCAAATTCCCGGCAAAGCTCCATTTCGGATGGCAGCTTGTCGCCTGGCGCGTAGGTCCCGCCATCAACGCGCCCGCACAGAGCTTTGATTATCGCTTCCGTGAGATTGGCGCGCTTCCGCACAAGGCTCACAGCGCAGCCCTTTCTTGCGCCGCGGCGATGATGGCGCGCAGACGTTCGACATAGTGCGCAGGAAAACCCAGTGCTGCGGCGCCTTTGAAAATTGGACCGACGTAGCTGTCGCTGGGCGCGTGCGGCCCTGACGGTTGTGGAATCATATAGGTCGTTGTTTCGACAGGACGGTCGTTGACGTCGCGGACCGTGATCGGGCGCCTGACCCAATCCTGATTATGGGCGCCGGACGCCTCATCGAGTTTACGCATATCATCGTCGGATATCACGTAGTTCACGCC
Organism: Beijerinckiaceae bacterium; assembly: GCA_040509705.1. GTDB lineage: Bacteria > Pseudomonadota > Alphaproteobacteria > Rhizobiales > Beijerinckiaceae > Terrirubrum. Next base: position 4,477 of record JBEVKO010000298.1, on the reverse strand, counting down.
CCACATCGTAGCTCCAGGCGTAGGAACGAGCGTGCAGCCGCCTTTTGCCGGATTGGCGCATTTTGCGAACCCCATTTCGTAACCGTAGAGCCGCATCACGCCGACGGCCTCCGCCGAGGGGCAGATGGAGCGCATGAAATCGATGTCGAGCAGGTTGCCGTAGGCGAAATAGGTCATTGGGTCCTCGCGACTTTCATGTTTGGAAGGAAACTTGGTCGATGGCGCGCGCCGCTGCGTCGCTCTTCTCCCATGTGTCGCGCAACGCCGCCAGCGGAGCGAGCGCATCGATCTCGAGAGCTCGATGACATCTCGAACGACGATCTGCCGACACACGGACAAGTTCGGGAGTTTGCGAGCGACAGATGTCCACCGCAAACGGACAGCGTGGCGCAAAACGACAGCCTGGCGGCGGATCGACGAGGTCGGGCGGCGCGCCTGGAATGGCGATCGGCTCATCTCGGACGCCGAGCCGCGGCAAAGCGTTCTTCAAGCCGAGCGTATATGGATGGGCCGGCTCGCGCACCACCATTCGAGTTGGACCGGTCTCGACCACCATGCCCGCATACATCACAGCGACGCGCGCGCAGTTCTCGATGACCAGCGCAAGATCGTGCGTGACCAGCACGAGCGAGAAGTGAAGCTCCTTCTGCAATACGCGAAGACGTTGGAATATCTGATCCTGAACGATGACGTCGAGCGCAGTCGTCGGCTCGTCCGCGAGCACGACCTTCGGTTGGAGCGCGAGCGCCATGGCGATGATGGCCCGCTGGCGCATGCCGCCGGAAAACTGATGTGGATAGTCGCGGCTCCGTGAAGGATCGATGCCGACCATTTCGAAAAGCTGCTCGACTCGTCGCAGAGCCTCCCGTCGACCCTGCGGACGGTGCGATGCCAGGGCTTCCACGATCTGGTCGTTGATCCGCGTTACGGGATTGAGCGCGTTGAGCGCGCTCTGCGTGATCATTGAAATTCCGGCCCATCTGACGCGGCGTCGCGCCTCTTCGTCAGCAGCGATCAGATCCTTGCCGTCAAAGACGATGGCGCCAGTGGTTACGCGGGCGTTGGCGGGCAGGACGCCTATGATCGCCTTGAGCAGCGTGCTCTTGCCGCAACCGGATTCGCCGATCACCCCAAGGTTTGCTCCCGTTGTGACGTCAAGCGACACGTCGACCAGCGCTCGCGCCGGGCCACGCGCCGTATGATAGTCCGCGTGGAGGCCGGAAACGGCGAGAATGGGTGGGATGTCGGCCGACATGCTCGCTATCCCGAGTTCAGGCGCGGATTGACGACCTGCTCATAGGCGCGGCCGACGAAATAGACCGCGGAAACGAGGACCATGACCGCGACGCCGGGAGGAATCACCCACCATGGGGCGCGGTACATCATTTGCGAGGCGTAGGCGTCGTAGACGATTGAACCCCAGCTAATGACGGAAGGATCTCCGAAGCCGAGAAAGCCAATGCTCGCCTCCGTGATGATGGCCCAGGCAAGCGCGAAGGCTATGCTGACGAGCGCGATCGGCATGACGTTCGGCGCAATTTCGCGATAGAGGATCGTCATGTCGCCTGCACCGGTGATGCGCGCCGCAGCGACGAAAGGCATTTCCCTGAGCGACAGCACCTGCGCGCGGACGACCCGCGCCGTCGAACGCCACATCACCAGCGTCATCGAAAGAACGAGAGTCGAGAGGCTTCGTCCCGTCATCGACAAAACGACGATGATAAAGGGCAGGAAGGGCAATCCGAGAAAGACGTCGGTGACGCGCATCAGCATCGCGTCGACTCGACCGCCGAAGTAACCGGCGATAAGGCCGACATTGACGCCGATGAGGACAGCGCCCAGCGCCGTCAGGCCTCCGACCAACAGCGCAGGTCGCGCGCCGACAAGCATCTGGCTGAAGATGTCGCGGCCGAGCAGCGTCGTGCCAAGCCAGTGGTTCCACGACGGAGCGGCCAGCCGCAGAAGTCGGCCGGATGCGTCGTAAGTGCGCGCCGTCGGGTCGTAGGGGGCGATCGCCGGTCCGAAGATCGCCAGCGCCAAGCACGTTCCAACGACGACGAGGCTGATCTTCCCGAAGGGGCCGCGCCATACAGCGAGCAGAAATTCGCGCAGGGTTCGCAACATGGCGGATCAGTCGTACACGATGCGCGGATCGAGCAGGCCGTAAAGGAGGTCTGCGACGAAAGTGCCGAGCACGGTCAGAACAGCGATGAGGAGGAACGACGCCTGCACGACAGGATAATCAAGCCGGCCGACCGAGTCGACCATCAGCAGACCCAGACCCGGCCACGAAAAAACAGTTTCGATCACCACAGATCCCGCCACCGCCCAACCAAGTATCATGGGCAGCGTCGTTGCAAGCGGAAGCAACGAGTTGCGCATGGCGTGGTTGAACAGCACTTGCTTCTCTGTCAGGCCCTTCATGCGCGCCAATTCGATATAGTCCTCGCCGATGGTCGACAGCATCGTCGACCGCATCAACAGCAGCGGGAAGCAAAGTTGGTAAATCGTGTTCACGAGAAATGGCAGCGCGAGGTGATGAAGGAAATCCACGGTAAGATACATGCGCCATGTCGGATCCGGAAACCGGCCGGGCGTCACGATATGTCCGACAGGGAAGAGGTCGAGCTTGATCGAGAATAACAGGATCGCGAGCATACCGAGCCAGAAAAGCGGCGCCGATTGAACGGCGGTCGCAGTGAAGACGAGGCCGACTTCCGCGCGGCTGCCCCGCTTCCATGCGGTCAGCGCGCCGACTAAGGCGCCGAGCATGTAGGCCGCGATCATGGAGGGCAGAATTAAGACCAGCGTATTGACCAGACGGCCCTCAATCATTTCCCACACCGGCCTTGATGTCTGAAAGGAGTATCCGAAATCGAGGACCATCAAATTTCGGAGATACACGAGGTACTGCTCGAACAAGGGCCGGTCGAGACCGAATTGCGCCCGCATCGCCGCCCGTGCTTCTGGCTGGAGCGCGGGACTTATCACGGTCATCGTCGGATCGCCCGGCAGAAGGCGAAAGAGAAAGAACATCAGCGTCGCCATCGCTGCGAGCGTAATCGCCGAATGCATGGCGCGTTGGGCGAGATATCGACCCATCGCAGCCTCAGGCGACCGTGGGCTGACGCGCCGAGCTCTCGGCGCGAAAGCAGGCGACGGACCGCGCGCCGTCGCACGTCAGCGGGGGCGGCGTAGCCGCGCAGATCCCAATGGCGATGGGGCAGCGCGGACGGAAATTGCAGCCGCCGATGCGCGTCGAAGCGTTGGGCAGGCCGCCCCGGATCGCCGGTGGCGCGCGCGCGACATCAGGGTCGCTCGAGGGAATGGAGGCGACGAGCGCCTGCGTGTAAGGATGCCGGGGGCGAGCGATGACCTCGTCGACGGGTCCGCTTTCAACGATGCGGCCAAGATACATGATGGCGAGGCGGTCGCAGATCGCGCCGACGGTGGCGAGATCGTGCGTGATGTAAAGCATGGAAATGCCGCGCTCGCGCGTGAGGCGTTTGAGCAAGCGGATGACGCCCCATTTTATCGACACGTCGAGCATGGAAACCGGTTCGTCCGCGACGACAAAATCCGGCTCGAGAATGATCGCGCGTGCGATGCAGACCCGCTGCCGCTGGCCGCCGCTCAAATGAGGGGGATGCTTGCCGAGATAGGCGTCGGGCGGGTCGAGGCCAACTTCGGCGAGAGCCGCACGAACTTTTCTCTCGATCGCCGTGCGGCCCCGCTCGCCTTGATAGATCAGCGGCCGCGCAACGATTTCGCCGATCTCGTGTTGGGGATTGAGCGAACCGTACGGGTCCTGGAAGATCATCTGGACTCGGCGGTGAAACGCCTTGCGATCGGCGGCGCGCAACTTCGCCGCGTCGACGCCGTTGAAACGGATGTCGCCCTTTGTCGGCGCTTCAAGTCCGACAAGCAGGCGTCCGGTTGTCGATTTGCCGCATCCGGATTCGCCGACGAGACCCAGTACGCCTCCGGGTTCGATCGTGAAGCTGACATCGTCGACGGCGCGGGCTATCGTGGCGCGCGCCGTCGAAAACATCGAGCGAAGCCCTGTCGCAACCGGGTAGTCTTTTGCGAGCTGACGGACTTCGATCATCTATCTTCTGATCTGAACGTCATTTCGTAGGATAGCGAAGCGCCCCGTCCGGCCCCCAGGTGAATCCGACCTCCTTCAACATGTTTCGAGCACGCTCGACGTCGTATTTTGGAAGCGTCAGGGACGAATTGTGCCAGAACGCGTTTACGGGAACGATCGGAGAAGCGCTGCGGTCGCCATCGCCCGCGAGCACGTCGGCGATGATCGCGTCATAGTCGATGGCGTAGGCCATTGCACGTCTGAGGTCGCGATTCTGCATCACAGGCCGCTGCAGATTGTATCGCATTGACATATAGCCGACCGATTTCGCCGCCAGGAGCTTGATGTTCCGCTCGGCGCCGAATTCCTTCGCCACTGTGGGCAGAATCG
>JBEVKO010000297.1:0-15728 GCA_040509705.1 Beijerinckiaceae bacterium | reverse complement strand
GGCACCGTTCGACATGGCCGAGAAAGCGGTCGCCGAGGCCGACGCCCTCATGTGCGCCCTCGATCAGGCCCGGAATGTCCGCGAGCACGAACTCGCGCGCATCGATGCGCACCACGCCGAGTCCCGGATGCAGTGTGGTGAAGGGATAGTCCGCAATCTTCGGCTTCGCCGCCGTCACGGTCGCGAGGAAAGTCGATTTCCCAGCATTCGGCAGCCCGACGAGACCCGCGTCCGCGATCAGTTTCAGGCGCAGGACGATCGTCTTTTCGACGCCTGGAAGGCCGGGATTGGCGTGGCGCGGAGCGCGGTTGGTGGACGTCGTGAAATGCAGGTTGCCGAAGCCGCCATTGCCGCCGCGCAGCAGCACCTCGCGCTGCCCGGGAGCTGTGAAGTCGGCGATCGGCGTTTCGCCGTCCTCCTCGAACACTTGCGTTCCGGCCGGAACCTTGATCACCGTATCAGCGCCTTTTGCGCCGGCGCGCTGCCGGCCCATGCCGCCCTGGCCGTTCTTCGCCTTGAAATGCTGCTGGTAGCGATAGTCGATCAGGGTGTTGAGGCCATCGACGCATTCGACGATGACGTCGCCGCCGCGGCCCCCGTCGCCGCCGTCCGGGCCGCCATACTCGATGAACTTTTCGCGACGGAACGACACGGCGCCGTTGCCGCCGTTTCCGGCCTTCACATAGATCTTCGCCTGGTCGAGGAATTTCATAGTGGTCCCATAGGGGTCGGCCGCGGCCGGGACAACTCATCGCAAATCACGTCCGGTCAGCCTTGTTCCCGCTGTGTTCCGAACCTGCCGATGGCGTCGGCTTGATTTGCAGCGCGCCGAAGGCCAATCCGTGTCAACCGCGCGAGGCATTCCAGTGAGCTCAACCACCTATGACGTCATCGTCGCCGGGGTCGGCGGCATGGGATCAGCCGCCTGCTGGCATCTCGCCCAACGCGGACAGCGCGTGCTCGGCCTCGAGCGGTTCGACATCGGCCACGGCATGGGATCTTCGCACGGGCTCACCCGCGTCATCCGGCTCGCCTATTTCGAGGGGCCGCAATATGTGCCGATGCTGAAGCGCGCGCATCAGCTCTGGAAAGAGACCGGTGATCGCGCCGGAATGCAGCTTCTTTTTGTGTCCGGCTCCATCGACATCGCGCCGGAAGGCGAAGGCTTCGTCGAAGGCTCGCTGCAATCCTGTCTCGAACATGGGCTCGCGCATGAGGTTCTCGACGCAAAGGACATCGAGAAGCGATATCCGGCGTTTCGGTTGACGCCGCAGCACAAGGGGCTCTTTCAGCCCGACGGCGGATTTGTCGCGTCCGAGCGTGCGATCTACGCTCATACGGGATTGGCGATTGCGCATGGCGCCGACATTCGCGCCAACGAGCCCGTTCGCTCCTGGCGAAGGACGGAGCAGGGCGGCGTCGAGGTCACGACGGATCGCGCAACTTACAGCGCAGGACAGCTCATTCTTTCGTCAGGCGCTTGGATGCGCGAATTGTCCGACGCGGTGGCTCCGCACACACGCACGGTGAAGCAGATGATCGGCTGGTTCACCACGCGGCGGCCGGATCTGTTCTCGATGCCAAATTTTCCGGTGTTCATTCTGACGGTCGAGGAAGGAAACTACTACGGCTTCCCGCTGTGGGAGCATCCGGGCTTCAAGATCGGCGGGCCGCATTTCGCGCGTGAGGCGCACGACCCGAACGATCCCGATCGCACTCCGTCTGCGCGCCAGCTCGCAGCGATCGAGCAATGCCTGCAGCGCCATATCCCCGATGCGGCTGGCCCGCCGCTGACGACGCGCGGCTGCCTCTACACCGTGACCGAGGACGAGCACTTCATCATCGACCGCGCGCCAGGCGCGGAGCAAGTGGTGCTTCTCTCGCCCTGCTCCGGTCATGGATTCAAATTTGCGAGCGTAATCGGAGAAATCGCCGCCGATCTGGCGACGAAGGGCGAAACGCCGTTTGATCTGTCGCCGTTCAGCTTGGCGAGATTTCCGAAACCGGCGTGAGGCCAGCCCGGCGAGCGCTTGCTGCTTAGCGGCGCAGCATTGGCGATGCGTTAGCCCGCCGTCGCCACGCCTCGCGACCGAGAACCATGTCGATGTGCCCGACGAGGCAACCATGAGCCAGCGATGGCGTCATGGTTTCTCCAATTGTGACGAATCCGAGCTTATCGAGAATGCGCAGCGACGCAGCGTTTCCTTCAACGGCGCCGGACAGGATGAAGAGATCCTCGTGATGCGCAAAGAACCATGCGAGCATCCCCTCTACCGCTTCGCTCATCAAACCGCGGCCCCATGCGGGCTGCGCAAGCCAGTATCCGAGATTGCGTGCGCCGCGCAGCCAATTGATGGCGACAATTCCAACCGCGCGTCCCTCGAGTAAAATCGCTGCGACCGCGACTTCCTCCCCATCGTTGAGCTCCGCGGCGAGCGACGTCCACTCCTCGAAGCGCGCGCGCTCCTGCGGCCATTCGGCGCCGGTCAGCCAGCGCACCACTTCGAAATTATTGATGGCCGGGAAAAGCTCGTCCGCATGCCTCCGCGCGCAGGGTTCGAGAGCCAGCCTTGGCGTTGAAAGCGCGCACAGCTTCATGGGCGAACCTGCATTCGTCACGCTATCGCACGATTCTGAAACGAGCAGCACGGCGAAACGCAGGCGACAACCGGCGGCGCTGCCGCCGCCGGTTCGCATCAGGAAGGAGGGCTATCCTGATTGATTTCATTCGGTCGCCGCGAGCTCCCTATGGAAGAGAGCAGGCGGCTTCAGTCCCATGATAGGCAAACCGTAGGCGCCCCACGCCTTGAGGCCTTCCCATGTGCGCCGATCAAGTCGGAACAGATCGCAGGGGAAGGCGCCGCCACGCGCCGGAGCGGCGCGCAACTGCGAGCCTTCGTGACGAAAGCCGCACTTCTCCAGGACGCGGCGCGATGCGGGATTGATCACGCGCACGTTGGCGACGATGTCGCGCGCCTGCGAGAGCGTGAACACCGCATCGATCACGGAGCGCGCGGCTTCCGTGACATAGCCCTTGTCCCAATGGTCGAGACCGAGCCAGTAGCCGAGTTCAGCGGCGCCCTCGCCGTTCTCCGTCACGGCGATGACGCCGATGATGGCGTCAGGTCGCGCCTTGAGCGCCACTGCGAGCGTGAGGCTCTGGCCCAGCGCATTGTGCTTTCGCGCATTGAAAACGAAGGGCTCGGCGGCGCCGGTCGGATAAGGATGCGGGATGTTCGCCGTCATCTCGGCGACGGATTTCTCACCCGCCTGTCGCTGAATGGCGCAGGCATCGGCGACGCGAGGCCAGCGCAGCCAGAGCCGCGCAGTCTCGAGAGTGAAGACGTCGTCACGGGTCAGATCGGGGAACATGGTTCCGCTCCGGGTTTGGGGCCGACCTCCATCGACGGCCCTGAAGACGACAAAGGGGAGGTGGTTTGTCCCACCTCCCCTGATCGTTTCCCGGAGTATTGACCCTTTTGGGGCTTTCTCTGGGAGCTTCCGGGTCCGGTGGGACCGGCGGGAGCTCCCTTTGTCGGATTTGCTCTCGCCGGGTTACTCTGCGGCCTTCATGGCCGGTACGACCGATACAATCGTTCGGCCGAGTTTCTGACCAAACTGCACGCGTCCATCGGCGGTCGCGAAGAGCGTATGGTCGACGCCCATGCCGACATTGGCGCCGGCGTGCATCTTCGTGCCTCGCTGACGCACGAGAATATTGCCCGCGAGCACATCCTGATTGCCAAAGCGCTTCACGCCGAGACGCTTTGAATTGGAGTCACGACCGTTGCGTGACGAACCGCCTGCTTTTTTGTGAGCCATGTGACGAACTCTGAATTCGATTCCGTGTGTAACCCAAGGAGAGAGATTGACCAACCCCTCGCGACGAAAATTTGTCGCGGGTTAGCGATCCTCGCCCGATTTCTGTTCGGCCTGATCGACCTTCGCGCGCGGCGCCTTGCCGGCGAGAAGCTCTTTGGCCTGCTCGATCCATTCATCGCGCTTCGGCCGGCCGCCGAGCTTGAGCTCCGCGTCCCACCTGGCGACGTCTTCGTCAGTCCAGGCTGCGATATGGTCCCAGCTCGTCACGCCAGCGGCGCGCAGCTTCTTCTCGATCGTTGGGCCGACGCCCGCGATGAGCGATAGATTGGAGGCGTCGCCTGTCGCGGCGACGGGCGCCGCCGCTGCGGCTGGAGCGCTCGCGACAGGAGCAGCCGTCTTCGCCTTCGCGTTCGGTTTGGCGCCGCCCGTCAGAATCGCTGTGATGCGCACGATCGTCAGGTCCTGCCGATGACCTTTCTTGCGCTTCGAGTTCTGGCGGCGACGCTTCTTGAAATTGATGACCTTCGCACCGCGACCTTGTTCGACGATCTCGCCTGCAACCGTAGCGCCGGCGACGAAAGGAGCGCCGATGTCGGTTGCGCCGTCGCGCACCAGCATGACGACATTGTCGAAGGCGACGGCGTCGCCCGCTTCGCCTGGAAGCTTCTCGACGGTGATCTTGTCTTCGGCGGCGACGCGGTATTGCTTCCCGCCGGTCTTGATGACTGCGAACATCGTTGTGTTCCCGTTCTCGGCGCGAGACGTCGAGGCCCAAGGACCGCCCGACCCGCTTCTTGCCAGTCGATTTCAGTGATGGGCCTCTCGCGGGGCCCGGCTCAACCGCTTCGTGGCCGGGCTTCAGAAGCACGGGTCCAAAACGGAGAGGCGCGGATCTCCCGCGCCTGTGCGAGGTGCCCTACAGGGGCAGCCGTTCCCTGTCAATGAATCGTCCGAAGGCGATTGCCATTCGCCCTAGGCGCCGCGCCGAGCGAGCCAGAATATTTACTTGACGCAGCGGAATCTTTGCCGCAACGCCGTGAACGCACGTGACCGCTGGGTCAATCTGGTATAGGAATATCGGGTTAGTGTTCCCTCCCCCCAAGCGAAAGTTCCATGTTCGAACGTCGTAATTCCCCTTCACCACAACCCGTCGTTACCCAAGAGAACGTCAAAGCAACGCTCAAATGGTTCAATCCCACCAAGGGGTTCGGGTTCGTCGCGGCGTCCGATGGAGCCGGCGACGTGTTTCTCCACGTATCTGCGATTCAGGGCATTGACCCCAATTCGCTCAAGCCGGGCTCGACGCTCACCGTCGATCTCGGGCAGGGACGGAGAGGCCTTCAGGTCGTCACCGTCCATGAAGTAGATGAGTCCACCGCCGAACCCGAGGAGCCGCGCAAGCCGCGCTTCGGAGGCGGCGGAGGCGGCGGCTATGGCGACCGCGGCGGCGGCGGCTATGGCGATCGTGGCGGCGGCTATGGCGACCGCGGCGGCGGCTACGGTGATCGTGGCGGCGGCTACGGTGATCGCGGCGGCGGCGGCTATGGCGGCGGGCGCGACCGCGGCTTTGGCGGCGGCGGCGGATATGACGCGCCGTCCGGTCCCGCGGAATGGGTCGACGGCACCATGAAGTTCTTCAATCAGCAACGCGGGTTCGGCTTCGTCGCGCCGGACGGCGGCGGGGCCGACGTGTTTCTCCACATGAGCGCGCTGACGCGCGCGCAGGTGGCGACGCCGGCCGACGGCCAACGCGTGCGCTACACGACCAAGCAGGGCCGCAAGGGCCTTGAGGTCGATCGCATCGAAATCCCCTGAGAAGGGCTTGGAGGGGAATTCCTCTCCATAGAGGCGCAACAGGCGGCCGGCGCATCATCTGCGCCGGCCGCTTTCGTTGTGCGCACTGTGAGGCAGGAAGCGGCGCCTTCTGCACAGATTTGCGACTGGCCCGACGCGCCGGCGCATTGCGTCGCGCGCGGCTTCATGGTGAGTTTTTCGGCAATGGGTCGCGCCCGCCTCCGAACGCGGGCGGCCGCTTGGAGGGGATGATGATCGCAAGCATAAGGAAATTGGCGCGCGCGCTGGCGCTCGCTGGCGTCGCGTTCGGCGCGACGTCAGCCGCCGAGGCGCAGACGCCAATCAAGTTCACCCTTGACTGGGTGTTCCAGGGGCCGACCTCGCCATTCCTCGTCGCGCTCGAGAAAGGCTACTACAAGGCCGAAGGCCTCGATGTGACGATGGATCCTGGCCAGGGTTCAGCGGGCGCCCTGCAGCGCGTCGCCACCGGCGCCTACCAGATAGGCTTCGCCGATGTGAACTCCCTCATAGAGTACAACGCAAAAAATCCCGGCAAGGAAATTCTCTGCGTCTTCATCGCTTATGATTTTCCGCCGTTCGGCGTTCATGCTCTGAAAAAGAGCGGCATCGCCAAGCCTGCCGATCTCGCGGGCAAGAAACTCGGCGCGCCGGTGTTCGACGCCTCGTTCCGCTTGTTCCCCGCCTTCGCCAAGAAGACCGGCCTCGACGCCAAGAGCGTCACGCATGTCAACCTGACGCCGCAGTTGCGCGAGCAGAGCCTCGTGCAGGGATCAGTCGACTTTATTTCCGGCCACTATTTCTCGTCGATCCTCGACCTCAAGGCGCGCAACGTCGCCATCGCCGACATCGTGTCGATGAACTACAGCGACTTCGGTATGGACGTTTACGGCAATGGCGTCATCGTCTCGCCGGAGCTCGCCGCCAAGCCCGAGCTTGTGACAGGCTTTCTGCGCGCCACGGTGAAGGCCTGGAAGGAAGTCATCGCCAACCCGCAGATGGGCGTTGCAGCCGCCAAGAAGCGCGATCCGCTGATCGACGAAGCGCTTGAGCTCGAGCGCCTGCAGATGTCGCTGAAGATGAATGTCCTGACGCCCTTCGTGAAGGCGAACGGCATGGGTGACGTCGATCCGGCGCGCTTCGACCGCGCCGTAAAAGATGTGGCGGAAGCGTTCGGACTCCCCGCGGCGCCGGATGCGGCGAAAGTCTTCTCCGGCAAGTTCCTGCCTCCGAAGGCGGACCGCATGGTCGCGCCGTAGCGCGTCGAACCCGCTCATCATCAATCCGGGCCTCGCACGCGCCGAGACCCGGAATGCTGTTGTCTAGTCAAAACCATTGGGTTTCGCGGCCATCCTCTCCAGGCGCCCCGAAATGACGGGATGAACATTTCCTCAAACAACTCCCCCCTTGTCGATCTCCGTCAGGTGAGCCTCGCCTATCGCATCGGGAAGGAGCGCATGCTGGCGCTCGATGACGCGACTCTCACCATCGACAAGGGCGAGTTCATCGCCGTCGTCGGCCCGTCGGGCTGCGGAAAGTCGACGCTGATGAAGCTCGTTACCGGACTGCTTCCGCCGACCGGCGGCGACGTCATCGTGCGCGGGCAGAAGGTGAAGGGCCCGATCAAGGGCGTCGGTATGGCGTTCCAGAATTCGACGCTGATGCCGTGGCGCACGACGCGCGACAACATTCTGCTTCCGCTCGAAGTAGTGGAGCCCCACAAGCGCAGATTTCGCCAGGCCCGCGCCGAATACAACGAGCGCGCTGAACGTTTGCTTGCGTCGGTCGGCCTCGGCGGCTTCGGCGAGAAGTATCCGTGGCAACTCTCGGGCGGCATGCAGCAGCGCTCCAATCTTTGTCGCGCGCTGATCCACGAACCGGAAATCCTGATGCTCGACGAGCCGTTCGGCGCGCTCGACGCCTTCACTCGCGAAGAGCTCTGGGGCGTGATGCAGAAGCTCTGGCTGGAGCGGCGCTTCACCGCCGTGCTGGTGACGCACGATCTGCGGGAAGCGGTCTATCTCGCCGACACCGTCTATGTCATGAGCCGCAGGCCCGGCCGCATCGTATTGAAGCGCACCATCGATCTGCCGCGTCCGCGCACTCTTGAGTCGACGTTCGAGCGCGACTTCGTCGACATCGTGCACGAATTGCGCGAGCGCATCCATCAGGAGCACGCATAGTGATGGCGCTCGCGCAGGTCCGGCGATGACGGACGCCCAGCGCTATGGGCTGCGCGTCGCCATGCCCTATCTCGCAATGGCGATCATCCTGATCGTCTGGGAAGCCGCTTGCATTCTATTCGACATTCCCGAAATCATCCTGCCAAAACCGACGCGAATCTTTGCGACGATCATCCAGCGCTGGGACATTCTGCTGCAGTACTGCCTGGAGACGCTGTGGACGACGATGATCGGTTTCCTGCTCGCGATCGGGTTCGGCATGCTGCTCGGGCTCGCGATCGGCGCCTCGCCCTTCGTCTATTCCGGACTCTATCCGCTGCTCATCGCCTTCAATGCGGTGCCGAAGGTTGCGATCGTCCCGATCCTGATGATCTGGCTCGGCGTCGGCGCGCTTCCGGCGATCATCACGGCGTTCGTCATCAGCTTCTTTCCCATCGTCGTGAATGTTGCGACCGGCCTCGCCACCATCGAGCCTGAGATGCGGGACGTTATGCGCTCCCTCGGCGCCAGCCAGTGGGAGATCCTGACCAAGGTCGGCATTCCCCGCGCGATGCCCTACCTGTTCGCCAGCCTCAAGGTGGCGATCACGCTCGCCTTCATCGGATCGGTGATTTCCGAGACGGTCGGCGGCAACCGCGGCATCGGATTCCTCATGTTGTCGGCGGGAGCCCGGAACGATTCGGCGACCACCTTCGCCGGCCTGTTCGCCATCGCCGTCATGGGCGTCGCGATGTATGCGGTCTGCGCCCTGATCGAGCAGCGTATGACGCGCTGGGCCTTCCGGGGTGAGATCGTGAGCTGACAAAGGCGCAGGGAGGCGCCGCCGCGGGAGGACTCCCCTTCCCGCCGCCGCTCGGCTAGGACGGCCGGCTCAGGAACCATCCATGACCAACAGCATCATCGAGGGAATTGAGGCCTTCAGGCGCGGCGAGATCGTCGTCGTCACCGACGATGACGACCGCGAGGGTGAAGGCGACATCGTCGTCGCCGCCTCGCTCTGCACGCCCGAGAAGATGGCGTTCATCGTTCGCCACTCGTCTGGCATCGTCTGCACGCCGCTGACGCAGGACGAGGCGCGCCGCCTCAGGCTTGATCCGATGGTCTCGGCGAACGACAGCGCGCACACCACCGCCTTCACCGTCTCGATCGACTATCGTCACGGCACCACCACCGGCATCTCGGCCGACGACCGCACGACCACGGTCCGCGCCCTCGCCAATCCCAATGCCGGCGCCAACGACTTCGCGCGGCCGGGACACATATTTCCGCTGATCGCCAAGGACGGCGGCGTCCTCATGCGTTCAGGCCATACCGAGGCCGCGGTCGACCTGTGCCAGCTCGCCGGCCTTTCCCCCATCGGCGTCATCAGCGAACTCGTCAACGACGACGGGACCGTGACCAAGGGTGCGCAGGTCGCGGAATTCGCCCGCCGACACAAGCTCAAGAGCATCACCATCGCCGATCTCATCGCCTACCGTCAGGCGCGCGAGAAGCTTGTGGAGCGCGTCTCAATCTTCACTTGCGAAAGTCCGATCGGGGAATTGCAGGGCTACGCCTACCGCACGCCCTTCGATCCGGTCTTTCACATGGCCTTTGTCTATGGCGACATCGGCGACGGAAAGAACGTGCTGACGCGATTTCACCGGGTGAACATCATCGCCGACATTTTCCAGGGCGCCAGATCGGTGCATGCGGCGCTCGACAGGTTCCGGCAGGAGGGCCGCGGGGTTCTCGTCTATCTTCGCGACGGCTCTGCCGGCGTGCCCGCCACGCCGATCGAGCAGGGATCAAGCAGCGAGGATCTTCGCACGCGGCAGTGGCGCGAGGTCGGCGTCGGCGCCCAGATCCTGCGCGATCTCGGCGTTTCCTCCATCCGCCACCTGTCGAACGCCAATCGTTCCTATGTCGGCCTTTCGGGATTCGGCATCGAGATCGCCGACCAGGCGCCTTTCGACTGGTGACGGCGGGAGCTCATCTACATGCAAGGATCATCATGGCGAAGAAGCCAACCATACCTGTTTTCGACGTCGGCAACGTACTGATCAACTGGGATCCCCGGCATCTCTATCGCAAGATGTTCGCCGACCAGTCGGAAATGGAGCGTTTCCTCGCGACGGTCTGCACCGACGACTGGAATCTCGAGCAGGACCGCGGCCGCTCCTTCGCCGACGCCGTCAATCTCCTGCTTCCCGCATTCCCGCAATATGCGGAGCAGATCCGAGCCTATGATCTGCGCTGGCCGGAAATGATTCCGGGCGCGATCGATGACACGGTCGAGTTGCTGAAGACGCTGCGCGCTGCCTGTCTGCGCGTCTTCGCCATCACCAATTTCAACCAGGACAAGTTCGCGCTGGCGCAGAAGCGCTTTCCGTTTCTCACAATCTTCGACGACGTTGTCGTGTCGGGTGAAGAACGCTTGCTGAAACCGGATCCGGCGATCTACGAGGTCCTGCTCAGGCGCCAGAGGCTTGATCCTTCCGACTGCGCGTTCATCGATGATTCGGAGAAGAACATTGCGGCCGCGCGGGCTGTAGGCATGCACGCGATTCATTTCAGGACGCCGGCGCAGGCGCGCTCGGAATTTCGGGCGCTCGGATTTCCGGTGTGACGCCGTCGTTCCCCCGCGCGCAAACGACGCCGGCGCGGCCGCGCGCCAATTAATTGGCGGTCGCTTGACATGCGATCATTCGCTGCGCCGCTCCCGATCGATGAAGCGCTGCCGCGCATCGGCGCAGCGTTGCATGACGGGAACTCGGCGGTTCTCGTCGCGCCGCCGGGGGCGGGCAAGACGACGCGCGTTCCGCTGGCGCTGATCGACGAAGACTGGGTCGCGGGCGGCAAGCTGATCATCCTCGAACCGCGTCGGCTGGCGGCGCGCGCTGCGGCGCAGCGCATGGCGGACACGCTTGGAGAACGGGTCGGGGACACGGTCGGCCTGCGCGTCCGTCTCGGCTCGAAAATCTCGGCGCGGACGCGGATCGAGGTGGTCACAGAAGGCGTTTTCGCGCGGATGATCATCGACGATCCGGAATTGTCCGGCGTCGCCGGCGTGCTGCTCGACGAATTTCACGAACGCTCGCTCGACGCCGATCTTGGATTGGCGCTCGCGCTCGACGCGCAGGCGGGACTGCGGCCTGACCTGCGCATTCTCGTCATGTCGGCTACGCTCGATGGCGCGCGCGTGTCCTCGCTGCTCGCCGGAGCGCCCGTCGTGACGAGCGAAGGTCGCAGCTTTCCGGTCGAAACGCGTCATGTGGGCCGGGATTCCGCACGGCGGATCGAAGATCAGGTCGTCGAGGTTGCGCTGCGGGCGCTGATCAGCGAGCCCGGCTCGCTGCTCGTCTTCCTTCCCGGCCAGGCGCCGATCAACCGCGCCGCAGAGATGCTGAGGGAGCGTGTTCGGGACCCGTCGATCATTGTGGCGCCGCTCTTCGGCGCAATGGAGCAGCGCGCGCAGGACGAGGCCGTGCAGCCCGCGCCGGCGGGCGGGCGCAAGATCGTGCTCGCAACCTCGATCGCGGAAACCTCTCTCACCATCGAGGGGGTCCGCGTCGTGATCGATTCCGGCCTTTCGCGCGTTCCGCGCTATGAGCCGGATGTCGGCGTCACACGGCTCGAAACCGTACGCGCGTCGCGCGCCGCCGTCGACCAGCGGCGCGGGCGTGCAGGCCGCACCGAACCCGGCGTCTGTTACCGCATGTGGGAGGAGGCGGCGACCGGCGCGCTCGAACCCTATGCGCGACCTGAAATTCTCGACGCGGATCTGTCCGGCCTCATACTGGACTGCGCCGCCTGGGGCGTCGCCGACCCGACGTCGCTGAGATTTCTCGATTCCCCGCCGGCGCCCGCGTTGAAGGAAGCGCGCGGGCTGCTCCTGAAGCTCGAAGCGATCGACCGCGATGGCCGCCTCACGCCAACGGGCGAACTCATGCGCTCGCTGCCCCTGCCGCCGCGGCTCGCCCGCATGCTGATCGACGCGGACCAACTGGGCGAAGCGCAGGCTGCGGCCGAAATCGCCGCGGCCATCGTTGAGCGGGGACTCGGCGGCGACAGCACGGACCTGTCGGAGCGGATTGAGCGCTTCCGCCGTGACCGCAGCCCGCGCGCGCAGGCGATGCGACAGATGGCCACAAACTGGGCGCGCGACGCGACGACCTCGCGCCAAGCCGCGGCGGGCGCCAGTCACGCGGCGCTGCTGTCGCTCGCTTATCCCGACCGGATCGCCAAGGCGCGCGGCAAGCGCGGCGACTTCGTCATGGCGAACGGCCGCGGCGCTTCCGTCGCGGAGAGCGACAGGCTGGCGCGCGAAGATTTTCTCGTCGTCGCCGACATGAGCGGCGCAGCGGCGAGGGGACGCATACTCCTCGCGGCGGCGCTCGATGCGCGCGAACTCGATGAGATCGCCGGCGCCCGCATCGCCGAAACCGAAGAGATCACGTTTGATGGGAGCGCCCGCGCCTTGCGGGCGCGCAGGGTGCGCAGGCTCGACGCCATCATCCTCGATGAAAAGCCCGAACCGGCCCGGGCCGCCATCGAATCGGCGCGCATTCTTTCGCGCGGTGCGGCGTCAGTCGGAATCGACCGGCTCAGCTGGTCCAAGCCCCAGCAGCAGTTGCGCGACCGCGTGAATTATCTCCGGGCCGCGCTGGGCAAGCAGGGCGCGTTGGAAAAGCAAAAGCATTGGCCCGATCTGTCGAGCGAAGCGCTGAGCGCTGCGGCCGAGGAATGGCTTGCTCCCTTCATCATCGGTCGCACCCGTTTCGACGACGTCACGGCGGATGACCTGCAGCAGGCCATCGACGCGCTGGTTTCCTATGCGCTGCGACGGGAACTCGATGCGGCGATGCCGTCGCATTATGAAGCGCCGACGGGGTCGCGCATCGCCATCGACTACGGATCAGAGGAAGGTCCGAGCCTTGCGGTGCGGGTCCAGGAATTGTTCGGGCTCGACCGACATCCCTCCATCGCCGACGGCGCCGTTCCCATCACGCTGCACTTATTGTCGCCCGCCCATCGCCCGATCCAGATCACCAAAGACCTTCCGGGCTTCTGGCGCGGGTCATGGGCGCAGGTCCGGGCCGATCTGCGCGGCCGCTACCCAAGGCATCCCTGGCCCGAAGATCCGCGCAGCGCGCCTCCAACCACGCGCGCCAAGCCAAGAGGGACGTGACGCGCTCACTTTTCAGCAAGGGTCAGATGTTCGATCACCATCGCGGCCGTAGCCGGATTGAGCGCCATTGGAATGTCGTAGACCAGCGCAAGGCGCATCAGCGCCTTCACGTCCACATCGTGCGGATGCGGCGAGAGCGGATCGACGAAGAAGAAAAGCGCATCGACCCCACCTTCCGCGATGAGCGCGCCGATCTGCTGATCCCCGCCCATAGGCCCGCTCTTCAGCCGCTCGATCGACAGATCGGGACATCGCGCCGCAACCTGCGCTCCTGTCGTCCCGGTGGCGACGAGATCAAAACGCCTCAGCGTCTCGCGATGGCGCTCGGCGAAGGCCACCATCGCTTCCTTCTTCCTGTCATGAGCGATAAGCGCGACTTTCCGCCGGGTCATGATTCCAGGCGACGCGGTCTCGTCGGGCCGGGTTTCCGATCCATCAATTGCCGCGCTCCCAGCGCTCGCGCCACTGTCGTTCGCCGACCATGCAGTCTGGCCTGTTCTGGTGCTCGTACGCCTGGGTCCGCTTCACGAGGCCGCCGAACGGGCTCGTGCGCAGGTGGTCGTTGGGCAAAAGGTCGTTGGGTTGAAGGTTGGCGATTTCAAGAAGCAGCTTGGTGCGGATCGCCGGGATGAACTCGTCGCGCGAGCGGATAGGCACCATGAAAGATCGCGGCCCGCCGATGACGCAGGCCTTGTAATATTCGTCGAGATCCTCGATGTCCCCCCATCCGCCGCGCTTGAGAACGATGGGCAACCCGTTGATCGTGTAGCCCTTTGCGAGTGCGTCGGCGCGGGCGGGAAGGACGGCCCGTCCGTTGTTGTTGGGACCGTCTCCGGAAATGTCGATCACCTGCCGAAGGCCGAGGTACTTGTTGTCGCTGAGCTGCACGACCGCAAAGTCGATCGCTCCGGATATCGAGGTTCGCGAGGCGCGGCGTATCGGGATCGTCGAGACCTTGTCGGCGAAGGCGTCGATCGACTCGGGCGTGTCGAGGAGGGTCCAGGGTACAGTAACGCGCTGGTCGAAGGACGAAGCCCAGTCAAACATCATGACCGCAATGCGGCCCAGCTGGCCGCCGGCGATCGCCTTCTTGATCTCGGCGGTGCGGAAAGCCTGCGCGTAGCCTTCGCGCTGCAGTGCAAGCTCCTCTAGATCCATCGAGTAGGAAATGTCGATCGCCAGCACCAGTTCGATGTCGACGTCGATTCGCGCCTGCGGCTCGGACGGGGTCTGCGCATGCAGGCTCCAACCGTCCTGCCACAGAAGGCAAAGAGCCAGAAAGCCGAGCAAGAGACCGATGCGGCGCATTCGCGAACTCCCGACGCCCCATGGGCATGATGGCGCCGACTCGGGCCGCCGCCAAGGGCAGGCGATGCAAGGCGCGCGCCTGTCCACCGAAGCCCTTGGATTCGCGCGCCAAGCCGTGCATCCTCCGGCCAACGCGGCCACGAGGCCGTGGTCCGATACAGGGGAGTCATCAATGGGTTTCCGGCATCTCAGCCTCGCGCTGGCGGGCGTCGCGCTTTCAGCCGCCGCCGCCGTCGCGCAACCCAAGCCCGCCGTCGTCTTCGACATGGGCGGCAAATTCGACAAGTCGTTCAACGAAGGGGTCTTCAATGGAGTTGAGCGTTTCAAGAAGGAAACCGGGATCGACTATGCCGAATTCGAGGTGACGAACCCGAGCCAGCGCGAGCAGGCGCTTCGCAATTTCGCGCGCCGTGGCAACGACCCGATCCTCGCCGTCGGATTCGCCCAGGCGGACGCGCTCGAAAAGGTCGCGAAGGAATTCCCCAATATCAAGTTTTCGATCATCGACGGGGTGGTGGAGCTGCCGAACGTCCAGTCGATCCTGTTCAAGGAGCATGAGGGCTCGTATCTGGTCGGCGTCTTGTCGGCGCTCGCGTCCAAGAGCGGCAAGGTCGGCTTCATCGGCGGCATGGATATTCCGCTGATACGCAAGTTTGCTTGCGGCTACGCCCAGGGCGTCAAGGCGGCGAAGCCGAGCGCCGAGATTTTCCAGAACATGACCGGTACGACGCCGGCCGCATGGCGCGATCCGGTGAAGGGCGGCGAACTCGCCAAGAGCCAGATCGACCGCGGGGCAGACGTCATCTACGCCGCTGCTGGGGGCACCGGCATCGGCGTGCTCCAGACGGCGGCCGACAATGGCAAGCTCGGGGTCGGCGTCGATTCCAACCAGAACCATCTGCATCCGGGCAAAGTGTTGACATCGATGTTGAAGCGCGTCGACACCGCCGCCTATGGCGCATTCATGGCGGCCAAGAACAACTCATTCAAGGCCGGCTTCAACAATCTCGGGCTCGCCGAAGACGGCGTCGGCTGGGCGCTCGACGACAATAACAAGGCGCTGGTCACCGACGATATGAAGAAGGCGGTCGACCAGGCGTCGGCTGACATCAAGTCGGGCAAGATCAAGGTGCATGACTACATGGCGGACTCCAAGTGCCCGATCTGAGCGTTTTCGTCATCGCTCTGGATTGAACAAGCGCAGCGGGCGCCGGACGCCGGACCCGCTGCAACGATTCTAAGATTGCGCCGACAGACCGATTGACATGAACGCCATCGAACTCGCCGGCATCGACAAGCGCTTCGGCGCCGTGCACGCCAATAAGGCGGTTGATCTTGCGGTGGCGAGCGGCGCGATCCACGGGATCGTCGGCGAGAACGGCGCCGGCAAATCGACCCTCATGTCGATCCTCTACGGCTTCTACGAAGCCGAT
>JBEVKO010000296.1:0-3715 GCA_040509705.1 Beijerinckiaceae bacterium | reverse complement strand
CGGTCTCGATGATGCCGGCATTTCCGACCATGCCGCGGCCCGGCTCGATGATGGTCTCCGGGATCTGGTTGCCGAAATGCTTGGACAGCGCCCGGAAGATCGAGTCGCCGTAGGCCTTCACCTGCGGCACGTTCTTCAGGTAGCGCGTCGGGAATCCGCCGCCGAGGTTGACCATGGAGAGCGAGAGGCCCCGCTCGGCGCATTCGCGGAAGATCGCGGCCGCCGAGGCGAGCGCGCTGTCCCAGGCCTCGGTGTTGGCCTGCTGCGAGCCGACATGAAACGACACGCCATAGGCTTCCAGCCCGTTGCGGTGCGCATGCTCGAGCACGCCGACGGCCATCTCAGGCTCGCAGCCGAACTTGCGCGACAGCGGCCAGTCGGCGCCGGCGCCGTCGCAGAGGATGCGGCAGAACACCTTCGAACCGGACGCGGCGCGCGCGATCTTCTCCACCTCGGCCTGGCAGTCGACGGCGAAGAGACGGATGCCCATCGCATAGGCGCGCGCGACGTCGCGCTCCTTCTTGATGGTGTTGCCGTAGGAGATGCGGTCGGCGGTGGCGCCGGCGGCGAACGCCATCTCGATCTCGGCGACGGAGGCGCAGTCGAAGCACGAGCCAAGGTCGGCCAGCAGCTTCAGGATCTCCGGTCCGGGATTGGCCTTGACCGCGTAGAAGACGCGGGTGTCCGGCAGCGCGCGCGCAAACTTGAAGTAATTCTCGCGAACGACTTCGAGATCGACGACAACGCAAGGCCCGTCATCGCGACGGTTGCGCAGAAATTCTCGGATGCGCTGGGTCACGTGCGCCTCCCCCTCGGTAATCGCGGCCATTGGCCGCTGCAAAGCCTGGGGCGACGTTCCCTCCGCGGAGCGCGATGGAGACGCTTCCGCGGGGTTAGGTCACCCGACGATGCTGCCGATGATTGGATGGGGAGACCCCGTCCGCACGTCAGGCAAGATGGACAAGCCTCTTTAGTCGCCGGACTTGGAACCCGGCTGAGACCAAAAAAGCCCGCTCCGTCGTTGCTTTAAGCTGCGTCCCCCGTGGAGAGCGGGGTTCGCCGGTTTTGCCTCCGGCTGCTGGTCGAGGTTCGGAGACGGCGTTTCCGCCGGGAGCATTGTCGGGAAGGGAATCCACCCTTTCCGAACTGCTCCAACTCCGGGCGACCGTCCGGCCACTTGTCCGGATGTCCACCGACCAGCACGCGGCCACAGGCACGTGCGATTTGGGCGAACGCGATATATGTGAATCGCACTCCCATTGCAAGGGCTATGGTCCCATGGCCGCACGCACTTGCGGGGATGGTGCAAATAGGGTGAAAAGTCCTGCGCTCGCGGCGGACAGCGACGCCGGACATCGCTCGCCGCACAGGGGTTTTTGGTACATGCGTCAGACATCTTCGCCGACGCCAGTGACGCGCCGGGCGTTGATCGGAGCGCTTGGGAGTTTCGCCGCCGGCGCCGCCGTTGCGCAGGCGCCGCCCGGTTCTCCGCCGCCTGCAGCGCCAGCCCAGCCGCCGAAATTTGGTCACGAGGACGTTGTCCGCCGCGCCCGCGATCTCGCGGGAAGGCCCTACGATGCAGCGCTACCGGCGCTTCCGGAAGCCCTCGCTAAGCTCGATTTCGACGCCTGGCGCGACATACGCTTCCGGCCGGAACGCGCTCTTCTCAATGGCGAATCGCGCTTCCGGATGCAGATGTTTCATCCAGGCTTCCTCTACCAGCGCCCGGTCGTGGTGAACCTTGTGCGCGACGGGATCGCCGCCCCGATTCCCTATTCGAACGCGCTGTTCGATTACGGCCGCAACAAGTTCGAGCGGCCATTGCCTTTCAATCTCGGCTTCGCGGGCTTCCGCCTGCACACGCTGCTCAATCAGCCTAAGGTTCATGACGAACTCATCGCGTTCCTCGGCGCGAGCTATTTCCGCTTCCTCGGACGCGGCCAGAAATATGGCCTCTCGGCGCGCGGACTTGCGATCGGCGTCGGCGCCAAGGAAACGGAGGAATTCCCTCTCTTCCGCGAGTTCTGGGTCGAAACGCCGCAGCCCGGCGAGGACCGCGTCATCGTCCATGCGCTGCTCGATTCCGAATCGGTCGCCGGCGCCTTCCAGTTCGTCATCTTTCCCGGCCGCGAGACCGCCATTGACGTTCAGGTTACCCTGTTTCCGCGGAAGACGATTCCGCGCATCGGCCTTTCGCCGCTGACCTCGATGTTTTTCACTGGCGAGAACGATCGCCGCTTCTTTGACGACTATCGTCAGGAACTGCACGATTCCGACGGGCTCCTGATGCACACCGGCGCCGGCGAATGGATCTGGCGGCCGCTGCGGAACCCGAAGGAGGCGACGACCTCAAGCTTCAGCGACGCGAACCCGCGCGGGTTCGGCCTGATGCAGCGCGATCGCACCTTCGAGCACTACCAGGATCTCGACCTCTCCTACGAATTGCGCCCCAGCTACTGGATCGAGCCGCGAGGCGCCTGGGGGGAAGGGCGCGTCGATCTCGTCGAGATTCCGACGTCAGACGAGACCAACGACAACATTGTCGTCTACTGGACTCCGAAGAGTCCGCCCGAAGCGGGCCAGACGATCACGCTGAGCTATCGCATCACTGCGCTCCTCGACGCGAATGCGCTTCATCCCGGCGGCAAGGCCGTCAATACGTGGCAGACAACCCCTCGCGCCCTCGGTTCCGGCGAGGCGACGTCCCAGAACGCACGGCGCTTCATCATCGACTTTGCTGGCGGCGACCTCGCCTATTTCCAGCAGGATCCTGCCCAGGTGCAGATCGTGCCGACGGTGTCGAACGGCCGCATCCTCCGCACCTTTCTGGTTCCCAACGCTCAGACCGAAGGCTTCAGGGCGGGCGTCGACGTTGAAACCCCGCCTGGCCAGATGGCCGATATCAGGGCCTTTCTGCGTGCGGGCAACCGTGCGCTAACCGAGACCTGGACCTTCCCCTGGAAGGGCGAATAGCGAGAACCGCGTTTAACGCCGCGTAAACCGCGAGGCGCCACGGTGGCGCCGTGTGGGTAGGCGGGACCGTGGCCATATTCGATCGTTTCTCGCTGCGCTTGCGGGTTCTGACTCTCGCCAGCATCCCTCTCTTCGCTCTGGTCGTTACGGTCGGCACGACCGCCACGATTCGCGGGCGAACTGACCGCACCCTCGATGAAGCCCAGCGCTCAGGCGCAGCCGCCAAGCTGGCGACCGAGCTCGGCGCCACATCGCTCGCCGTCGCTCTCGGCGCGCAGACCTTCATGCAAGAGCGGAACCTCGCAGCCAGCGAGGCGATCAAGGCTCGGCTCGCCGAGCTCGCTCCGGGACTGGAGCGTCTGGCCGGCGATCCCAATATCGGCCATCGCGTCGAGGCGCTGAGAGCGGACGCGGCAGAGACCACCCGCAGCCTGACGCTGGCGCTCAATCTGCGCGCGGCGCTGATCGCGGACGCCGACGGCGTGGAAACCAGGCTGCTGCGCGCCGGATCTGGCTTGGAACGTTATCTCAGGCGCGCCCTCGAGAAGTTCGACGGACCGGTTCTGCCGCAGATCGCCATTCACGTCCTGAGCATGCGCCGCGCCGAGCAGGAATACGCGCTCGCGCGCAATTCACTGCAAGTCGCCGAATTCGAAAATGCGGCGAAGGAGCTCGCCAAGATTATTCCGTTGGCGGAGATCACGCGGTCGGACAAGGACGCGCTGAAGGAGCTTGTCGCGGA
>JBEVKO010000295.1:0-5739 GCA_040509705.1 Beijerinckiaceae bacterium | reverse complement strand
GGAAGAAGAGGATCTTCACCAACACCGTCACGATCAGGATGGCGACGCCGAAATTGCCGGTGAGCTGGTAGAACCAGTGGATGACGCCGAACAGCGGCTTGGTGATGAAGTAGAACCAGCCCCAGTCGATCAGAAGATCGAAGCTCTTGATGCCGAGCGACTTCTCGTAGCCGTCAACGGCCGCGACTTCCTTGGCGCCGGAGAACAGGCGCGTCATCGATTCGACGGTCTTGCCCGGTTCGATGGTCTGCACCGGCGTCAGGATATCGGTCTGATACCTCTTCAGCGCGCCGGCCGGATCGAAGCTCACGCGCGCGTCATAAGGAACCTTCTGGTCTGGAATCAGCGCCGCGGCCCAGTACTTGTCGGTGAAGCCGAGAAATCCGCCGACCGCGCCCTTGTTGAACTGCTTGATCTTGTCCTTCTCGAGCTGCGCGTAGCTGATTTCCTGCAGGCCCTGTTCGCCTATCACGCCGACCGGTCCTTCATGCAGGATGTAGTAGCCCGCGACCTGCTGCGCGCCATGGCGCGAGATCAGCGCGTAGTTGGCGAGCGAGACCGGCGCCGTTCCCTTGTTCTCGACCGAGTCCGTGACCGTGAACATGGCGTTGGCGTCGACCGAGATGACGCGCTTGAAGAGCAGCCCCTGGCCGCTGTCGAAGGTGAGCGTCAGCGGCTTCTCGGGTGTGAGACGATTGGAATCGGCAGTCCAGAGCGTCGTGGCGTTCGGCAGATTCGTCGGTCCGCCGGGAGTGGCGGCCCAGCCGAACTCCGCGTAGAGCGGATGCGGCGAGCCGGAAGGCGACATGAACTTGATGATCGGACTGCTCGGATTGACCGTCTCGCGATAGCGCTTCAGCGACACGTCATCGATGCGCCCGCCGATCAGCGCGATCGAGCCCGCGATGGAGGGCGTGTCGATGACGACGCGCGGCGACTGCGCGAGCGCCTGTTCGCGCGTCTCAACCTGGGGAGCGGCCGGGGCGGGCGCGGGAGCGCCCGGAGCCACGGGCGCGCCGGGCTGCGGCGACGTCGCCGTAGGCGCGCCGCTCTGCTGTTCGCGGGTCTGCTGCGCTTCTCGCTGCTTGTTCGTCTGCGGCCCGGCGTAGAAAAACTGCCAGGCGACGATGACGATGAAGGACAGGGCAAGCGCGAGGATGAAGTTGCGGTTGTCTTCTTTTTGCATGGGCTTTCAACAGCGCTGGCGTCAGGCGCCGGCGGAAGGAGAATGAGCGAGATCGGGTTTCTTTCGCGTCCGCGCCGTCTGCGCGGCGAGCGCCGCCGCAACATCGCGGGCGAGACGGTCGAATGGAATGGTCAGGGCCTCGCGCGTCGCGATCAGCACATGATCGCTCGCGGCGTCCGATGCAACAGCGTCGGCCTCGCGCACGGCGGCGCGCAGGCGCCGCTTGATCCGGTTGCGCTCGACGGCGCCGCCGACTTTCTTCGTCACGGTCAGGCCGACGCGCGGTCCGCCGGCCTCGGCTTCGTCGCTGCGCTTCGCGATCTGCGCCGTGAAGGCGGGCGTGCGGAAACGCCGTCCCTTGCGGGCGGCGGTGAAGTCGCTGCGGCGGCTGAGCTTGCCGAAGGCGATCATGCGCGTTCTCCGTTCCTCACAGAAGGAACGCGCGCAGGATCACGCCGAGAGGCGCTTGCGGCCGTGCGCGCGGCGGGCGTTGAGCACCTTGCGGCCGCCCTTGGTGGCCATGCGCGCGCGGAAACCGTGACGGCGCTTGCGCACGAGTTTGCTCGGCTGGTACGTCCTCTTCACGGGTCTGCTCCAATTCCGCGGGACGGCTCAGCCTGGCGAGCGCCCCGATCTTGCGTCTTGAGGGTGAAGTTCGGGCCGGCGCAGGCGGAAACCGCCCAGCGCCGAGGTGGCGCGTCTATGGCCGAGGGCGCCCGGAAAGTCAACGATTGCGCCCTGCGGCGAGCCGGCATGGCGGCTTTCGCGTCCGGCCGGGCGGTCGCCGCCCGGGGCCAGACCGCCTCTCCAGCCCCTTTAGAAGGCCAAGGAGCGCGTTCCGACCTGGCGCCGCTATCCCCCTACCTGTCAGGACTTATATCCTTTTAATGGGCATTTATGGCCCGTCTAGGGGCATGTGCGGAAAGGCTGTGCACACAAGACCAACGTTGCCAAATAAAGCCGAGCATGGCGCCCCCCTTCCCGAGCCGATAGCCTCGCCTCCGGGAATCACATGCATCGCACCTATCTCGAATTTTTCGCCGGAGGCGGCATGGCGAGGGCCGGCCTCGGCGCCGGCTGGTCGTGCCTCCTCGCCAACGACATCGACCCGGCCAAGACCGCGGCCTACGCCGCCAACTGGGGCGGACGCCATCTGCGGCTCGCCGACATCGAGACCTTGTCCGCCGCCGACTTGCCGGCGAAGGCCGACCTCGCCTGGGCGTCGTTCCCCTGCCAGGACCTGTCGCTGGCGGGTCGTGGACTCGGCCTCGCGGGCGAACGATCAGGGACTTTCTGGGCGTTTCGCCGCCTGATGGACGAGTTGCGCCGGGATGATCGCGCGCCAACCCTCATCGCCATCGAAAATGTCTGCGGCCTCCTAACCGCTCGCGGTGGACGCGATTTCGCCGACGTGATCGAAGCGATCGCCTCGCTCGGCTATCGCTGCGGCGCCATGGCGATCGACGCGGAGCGCTTTCTGCCGCAATCGCGGCCGCGGCTTTTCATCGTCGCGATCAGCGACAAGGCTTCAGTCGCTTCCCGTCTCGTTTGCGCGTCGCCGACCCCCTGGACGACGCCGGCTTCGCTCGCCGCCGCTCACACACGCCTTGGATCGAGCGCGGCCGCACGCTGGCTCTGGTGGGGCCCGCCAGAGCCTCCGCCGCGCAACACCGGCCTCTGCGACGTCATCGACTTTGGTCCCAGCGCGAGATGGCGCAAGGCGGAAGAGACCGACTATATCCTCACGCTGATGAGCCGCCTCAACCGCGAAAAGGTGCGCCGAGCGCAGCAGGAAGGGCGCCGCGCGGTGGGAGCGATATTTCGTCACACGCGACGCGACCCCGATGGCGTGCGCGTTCAGCGGGCCGAAGTTCGTTTCGATGACGTCGCGGGCTGCCTGCGCACGCCGGCCGGCGGATCCAGCCGGCAGACGCTGCTTGTCGTTGACGGCGATCGCGTGCGCTCGCGCCTGATGTCGCCGCGCGAATGCGCAAGACTCATGGGGCTTCCCGACGACTATGTCCTGCCGCAGCGCGCGACCGACGCCTATCATCTGACCGGCGATGGCGTCGTCGTTCCCATCGTCAGCCATCTCGCGCGCCATCTGTTCGAGCCGCTGCTTGCTGCGCAGGAGACGCCGCGCCTCGCCGCGGAATAAGCGCCGACATGCTCCGCTCCGACATCATGCGGCGCGTGAAGGGCAAGGACACCGGGCCGGAAAAGCTCGTGCGCTCCGCGTTGCATCGCCTCGGCTTCCGCTTCCGCCTGCATCGCGCCGATCTTCCGGGAAAGCCCGACATCGTGCTGCCGTCGATGAAAATCGCGATCTTCGTCCATGGCTGCTTCTGGCATGGGCATGACTGCGCCCGCGGAGCGCGCGAGCCCAAGACCAACGCCGATTACTGGCGGACGAAGATCGCGCGCAACCGGGTGCGCGATGAAGCGCATCTGGCGGAGCTGAAGCGGCTCGGATGGAAAGCGCGCATCCTGTGGGAATGCGAACTGAAGGACATGGCGAAAGTTGAGAGATCGCTTCTCGGATTCTTGCGCTCGCGCGCGCCGCGCAAATGAAAACGTGGATGGGTTCCCCTCATCCGGCCGCTTCGCGGCCTCCTTTTCCCCGCTCGCGGGGAGAAGGAGTTGGTAGTACTCGCGCAGAGCTCGCCTTCTCCCCAAGTTATCGTCATCCCCGGGCTTGGCCCGGGGATCCCCGAAGAGTCGCAGATGCCCAAATGATCGTCATACGCCGGAAGGATCCGCGACCGTTTTCTCGCGCGAGCGACAGAGATCGGCGATGATGCAGCGCGGACAGTCGGGTCGTCGCGCCTTGCAGACATAGCGCCCGTGCAAAATGAGCCAGTGATGCGCGTGCAAGAGAAACTCGGCGGGAATGATCTTCTCCAGCCCGCGCTCGACTTCGAGCGGGTTCTTTCCCGGCGCGAGGGGAATGCGGTTGGAGACGCGAAACAGATGCGTGTCGACGGCGATCGTCGGCTGATGGAACGCGATGTTGAGCACGACGTTCGCGGTCTTGCGCCCGACGCCGGGCAGCTTCTCCAGGGCGTCTCGATGTTGCGGAACCTGGCCGCCATGCAGGTCGATGAGCTGCCGCGACAGGGCTATGACGTTCTTCGCCTTGCCGCGAAAGAGGCCGATCGTCTTGATGAGGTCGCGCACCCTGTCCTCGCCGAGCCCGACCATTTTCTCCGGCGTGTCGGCGAGCGCAAATAGTGCGGGCGTCGCCTTGTTGACGCCGGCGTCGGTCGCCTGCGCCGAAAGCACGACCGCGACCAGCAAGGTGAACGGATTGAGATAGTTCAGTTCGCCCTTCGGTTCGGGATTGGCGTCGCGCAGGCGCATGAAAATGGCGCGGACCGTTGCCGGATCGGGCTTCGGCGTGCGGCCGCGCAGGCTGCGGGCGGCGGCGAGACCGGGCGCCGACGCGGCCGGCTTGGCCGCCGGCCCCTTGCGTCGCAGCTTTGCGGTCGACGCCCTCGCGGAGGCGGCGGATTTTGATTGGCCCATGCACCGGTTATAGTGGCGCGCCGGCTACCCACAATCCGGCGACCGACGACCTGACCATGACGGCCCCTATTCCAGATCGCGCCGATACGCCGTTGTTTGCGGCGCATATCCGCCCGCACCGCTCGCTCGGTCGCAAGGGCGTGTGTCTTGTCCTGACGCTCGTCGCCATCGCGGGCGTGATTTCGTCTATCCCCTTCATTGTTGCGGGAGCGTGGCCCGTCGCGGGGTATTTCGGCCTCGATGTGTTGCTTCTTTTCGTCGCCTTCCGCGCCAACATTCGCGCTGCGGAGGAATGCGAGGAAGTTCGCCTGACCTATGTGGAACTTCTGCTGCGCCGCATCGGCGGGCGCCGGCGCGCGGCCGAATGGCGCTTCAATCCCGCATGGGTGAAACTCGAGCGGCGCCACGACGCCGACTACGGGCTGCAACGTCTCGCCCTGATCTCGGGACCGACGCGGCTCGTCATTGCAAGGCCGCTGTCGCCGGCCGAACGCGCCGACTTCGCCGACGCGTTCGAGGCCAGTCTCATTGAAGCGCGCCGCGGGCCGCGCTTTGGCGACTAACACGCAAGGCGACCATTGCCTCGTTTCAAACTGATCATCGAATATGATGGCGGCGCCTATGCGGGCTGGCAGTCGCAGGCCAATGCCCGCGCGGTGCAGGACGCTGTCGAAGACGCGCTCGAACGCATGACCGGCGCACGCCCGCGGCTCACCGCAGCGGGGCGCACCGACGCAGGCGTGCACGCGCTGCATCAGGTCGCGCATGCGGATCTGGCGAAGGATTGGAAGACCGGTGCGCTGCGCGACGGTCTCAACGCGCATCTGAAGCTGATGGACGATCTCGTCGCGGTGCTCGCGGTCGAGCGCGTCGCAGACGATGTCGATGCGCGGTTTCGCGCGCGCAAACGTCACTATCTCTATCGCATCTTCAATCGCCGCGCGCCGCCGGCGCTCGATCGCCTGCGCGTCTGGCACATTCCGCGCAAGCTCAACGCGGAGGCGATGCACGACGCAGCGCAGGTTCTC
>JBEVKO010000294.1:0-4480 GCA_040509705.1 Beijerinckiaceae bacterium | reverse complement strand
GCGCCGCGTGGCGTCGGCGTGAAAGTGCGGCGAGACTGCGATTTTGAGAAGATTGAGCGAGGATGTCGCGGCATCGTCGAAGCCGATGAAATGAAATCCCGCCGTCGCATTGGACTGGTGGCAACCCATGCATGCGGCGTTGTCGAGGCGTTCGAGCATCGCCCTTGGCGTCTTCTGTCGAACGTGACGCTGGCGAAATCCTTGTCGCTGAAGAGCTGCGCATAGGGATGATTGGCGAGCCGCGCGCTGCCGAATGTCGAGAATGAAATCGCCTTGGTGGCGAGAAACTCATCGGGAACGACGAAGACGCCGCGATCGATTTTCGTCGTATTGGCGCGCAGGAAATCGGCGAGCCGGGCGCGCAGCGCGGAGTCGGACTTGAGGCGGGCGACGTCAGGCGTATTCTCCAGCGGCTTTGGCGACAGCTTCAGCGCGCCGCTGTTCGTATCGGCGCGAAAGACGCGCATCACATAGGCCGCCTGTCCCCCGAATTCGGTTTCCTGGCCCGAGGGAAAGCGCACGATCTGGGCGTTGACCTCGATCTGCTTGAGGACGAGGCGCTTCCTGTCGAGCGGCCCGGCCGTCAGCCATTGCGCGCGCTCCCGCGGCGAAGCCAGCAAGGCGTCCGGAATCCAGCCGCGGGCGGGGCTGGCGCAATCTCCGCCGTCTGGCTTCGGAACCGCATACACCACGTTGATGTTGAACGGCATGCGCGACGACAGCGGTTTTGGAAACGCGGGATCCGCGATGGTGTAGGACATGCGGTAGATCAGGCGCATTTCGCCGCACGTCTCGACCGGAAGTCGCGCTTGTCGATGCGGTTCACCACGCCGACCAGGCGATAGCGCGCGTAAGGCGAGCGCAGCCAGCGCAGGTCCATCACCCGCCCCACATTGCCGTCGGTGACTTCGAACAGCGGCCGTCCGTTCGCCTTCATCTCGGCGCGCAGGGCGACGACGTCCGCCGCGATGGTCGAAGCAAGATTGCGATAGACGGCGCTTTTTTCGTCAAGGCTCGCGAGCGAGTCGGCGTCGCCCGCGCCGATCGCGTCGGCGAAGCGATAATTCTTGCTTTCCAGCTCTTTCAGCGTCGCGACGTCGGTCACGTCAAGCAGAGGCTCGCCCGGCGCGAAGGCCCATGCGCTGACCCCGCCGGCGATGAAGCCTGCCAGAACGGCGAGAAGACGGAGGGCGGCGCGCGGCGAGAGGCCGGGCTGGCGACGTGGAGGCATGGGCATATGGACGCGATCGGCGCGGCCAAGATGCCAAAGTGCAACAGGTCGCACAACGCGTGCGCCTCGCTCCTCCAGGGGAATGGACTCACACGGGAGCGCCGGCTAAGCCTCGATGCGATGACGGTGCCCCGCAAGGGGTGAAACGG
Source organism: Beijerinckiaceae bacterium (assembly GCA_040509705.1). GTDB lineage: Bacteria > Pseudomonadota > Alphaproteobacteria > Rhizobiales > Beijerinckiaceae > Terrirubrum. Next base: position 3,100 of record JBEVKO010000294.1, on the reverse strand, counting down.
GAATGCGGTGAGGGGTTCGCCCTGAAGCCGCAGCTGCCCCCGCAACTGTAGGCGGTGAAACGCCCGGTCCATCGGCCACTGTCCGCGTTCGCGGATGGGAAGGCGGACCGAGGCTTCGAACCGCGAGCCAGGAGACCGGCCGCCATCATGCGCAACCCGATCCGCCGGTGGGGCGGACATGGAGATCATGATGACGTTTGTCCCCCTTTCGAGGCGCGCCGCGGCTCAGGCAGCCTGCGCGCTCGTTTTCTTTTGCTCGTCCGGCGTCTCGCACGCCCAGAATGATCGCGGCTCAGGACCGCTCGAATTCACCATCACGGCCTATCGCGGCGAGACGCCGATCGCCCGGTCCGGGAGCGCCGTGACGGTGATCCACGCCGACGAAATCAAGAAGGCGAACCCGGTCACGATCCTCGACGTCTTTCGCGGCTTGCCCGGCGTATCCGTCAACCAGACCGGCGGACCCGGCAGCCTGTCGACCATTCTCCTGCGCGGCGCCGAGGCGCGCCACACGCTGGTGCTGATCGACGGCATCCGCGTCAACGATCCGTCCTCCACGGGAGGCGAGTTCGATTTCGCCAATCTCGTCGAAACCGACATCGAGCGCATCGAGGTGCTGCGCGGACCCCAGAGCGCGCTCTACGGCTCCGACGCCATCGGCGGCGTGATCAATATCATCACCCGCAAGGGCCGCGGCGAGCCGCGCTCCTCTATCCAGCTCGAGGGCGGAAGCTACGGCACCTATTCGACCCGCATGTCGACATCCGGCGGCGTCGATAATTTTTCCTATGCGCTCGCCCTGCTGGCCGCGCGCAGCACCGGCTTCTCCGCATACGGCTACCGCATTCCCGCGCTCGAAGCGCTCTACGGCCCGTTCGACAAGGACGGCTTCACCCGCTTCGCCGGATCGGCCCGCTTCGCATGGCGGCTGAACGATCAGGCCGAGATCGAGGCGGGCTTCTATGGCGGCTATCTGCGCAACGGCTACGACGCGGCGTTCGCGGGCTTCGGCTTTCTTCCCGACACGCCGTCCATTTCGAAAACGTTCCTGACGACCGCCTTCGTGCGCGGCACATTCGATGCGCTCGACGGCGCCTTGCGCCATCGCGTCACGGCGTACAGCTCCGACACTGATCGCATTCTCAACGATGTGCAGCGCACCGACTTCGGCTTTGGCGTCACGGACTCATTCGACCGCTTCCAGTTTCGCGGACGCCGCTATGGCGGCGAATATCAGGGGGATCTCGCGCTGGGCTCCTACGGAAAGCTGATCTTCGGAGGAAACGTCGAGCGCGAATCGGCGCAGACGAAGACGGTTCCCGGTGTGAACAGCTTCAACCTGTTCGAGAGCAACTACTACGCCCGCACCGGCGTCGCAGGTTTCGCACTATACCAGCAAACGCTCTTCGACCGGCTCGATATTTCGCTCGGCGGACGATACGATCATGTCGAGGACGTGCGCGGATTTCTCACGGGACGCGCCACCGCGGCCTGGCGCATCGAGGAGACGGGGACGAAGCTGCGCGCCAGCGCCGGGACGGGCGCGAAAGCGCCATCGCTCTATCAGCAGTTCGGCCTCTTTGCGCCGACCCGCAGCGGCTACGAGGCGCTGGTTCCGGAAACGTCCTGGGGCGTCGACGCCGGGATCGACCAGATTCTGGCGGATGGCCGCGCCAAGTTGAGCGCGACGATCTTCAACAACAGCATTCGCAACATGATCGACTTCGACAACTCGCTGCCGTCAAATACGCCGTTCGGGACCGGCGTCTACGTCAATGTCGCGCGCGCCCGCATCTGGGGCGCGGAGCTGGCGGGCGAAGCGATCATCATCCCCGAGATGGTCAGCGTGCGCGGCTCCTACACCTTTCTGCATGCGCGCGATGAGACGAACGGATTTGAACTGGCGCGCCGTCCCGCGCATCAGGGTCGGGCGTCGATCCTGTTCACGCCGATCGAGAAGCTGTCGATTGAGCCGACGGTCTACCTTGTCGGCGAGCGATTCTCGACGCCGTTGGAACTCGACCGTCTCGCTCCCTATGCGCGCCTCGACGCTCGGATCGCGTATCAGGCGACGAAGAACTTCGAGGTCTATGTGCGCGCCGAAAATCTCACGGACGTGCGCTATCAGGAGGTGAAGAACTACGGCACGGCCGGCCGTTCGTTCTACGCCGGCCTGCGCGCGATGTGGTGAGAAAGCAGGGCGAGTGAGCGCGACAGCCGAGCGCGGGCGCAAAAAAGTCGTTCAAATCCGCGCCGGTCCGTTCTATGCTTGTTCCATGCTGACTCGGCCCGACCGCACCCGCGACATCTGCCGCGGCGTAGCGCGCCATCTGGCGCAGCGAGGCTTTGCGACAGTCGCCGAGATGACGTTCGCGAACGGCCGCCGCGCCGACATTTTCGCGATGGGGGCGGATGGCGAAATTCTGGTGGTCGAAGTCAAATCCGGATGGGAGGACTTTCGCGTCGACCAGAAATGGCCGGACTATCGCGACTACTGTGATCGCTTTTTCTTCGCAGTCGATCTCGACTTTCCGCACGACGCTGTGCCGAGCGACGCCGGGCTGATCGTCGCCGACGGGTTCGGCGGCGAAGTGCTGCGCGACGCGCCGCGGCATGCGCTGGCGCCAGCGCGCCGCCGCGCGCTGATGATCGCCTTTGCACAGTTGTCATCCCGCAGGCTCCTGGCCCTCACCGACCCCGATGCTTTCCAGCAATTCAGCTGAGGCCAAATGCGACAACAATCTATGCCGAATGGGTAAGACGCCGGGTTAATTTCGCCGTATTTTCTCGATCCCCTGAGGCTGGCTGCGTCGCAGCTATTTGCCTCGGCAAGCGGCGAGGAACGATGGCGCTGAGACACATTTTTCTTGCTGGCGCATTCATCCCTGCGCTTGTCGCCTCCGTCGCCTCCGGCGCAGGGGAGCTTGCAGGGAACAGGATCGTGCTCGCGCAGGCGTCGTCCGACGACCAGCAGAACGATCCGAAGCGCCGCAATCAGCAACAGCAGCAACAGCAGCGGCCACAGGGCGCACAGCCCCGGCCGCCCGGCCAACAGCCGCCTCCAGCGGCGCGTCCTCCGGCGGCGCAAGCTCCGCCCGCC
>JBEVKO010000293.1:0-5491 GCA_040509705.1 Beijerinckiaceae bacterium | reverse complement strand
GACGAAGCCGAGAACGGTTCTGTCGCTTTCGCGCTCTGGCAGAACGCGCGTTACCGCCTCGTGATCACGGACTGTCACATGCCAGTCCTTGATGGATTCGGGCTGACCGCTGCGATCCGCGCGGCGGAAGAGGGCGAAGCCCATCGCACGCCGGTTGTGGCGCTGACCGCAAACGCGCTCGCCGGCGAAGCCGAGCGATGCCGCGCGGCGGGAATGGACGACTATCTCGCAAAGCCCGTGCCGCTCGAGAAGCTTCGCGCCACAGTTGATCGCTGGCTTTCTTCGACGCGTGACGAAAGCAAGCCCGAACCGGTTCCCGAGCCTCTCAATGATGAGAGCCTGCTTGACCGTAGCGTGCTGCAGGAACTGTTCGGCGACGATGACGCGACGATCGGCAAGCTGATCGGCACTTTCGTGCAGACCACGCGCGCGTCGCTGGCCGACATCGATGAGGCGTTCGATGAAAGCAACGCAGGCGCGATTTCCGAGATCGCGCACCGCATGAAGGGGAGCGCGCGCATGATCGGCGCCCGCAAGCTCTCGGTGGTCGCCGAAGCTATCGAGAAGGCGGCGAAGGCGGGCGACGTGATCGCCGCAAAAGCGCATCAGCGTCAGTTGCAGAGCGCGGTCGAGAAGACGCTCGCGGAGGCGGGCGGGTAGGTGCGTCCGCAGTTTCTTCGCTTCCCCTCATCCGTCGCCTGTGGCGACACCTTCTCCCCGCTTGCGGGGAGAAGGAGGCCGCGAAGCGGCCGTATAAGGGCGGTGCGCGCCGGGAAGCCGTCTTGCCGCGCGACGTTCCGCAAAGAAAAACGCCGGCGGGGTGGCGCCGGCGTCAAGTCAGGGTTTTCAGGGGTCAGGGTCTTCAGGTCTTCAAACAACTCGCAATTTCAGGTCACGCTATCGGACCCTAGCGCAACACGACGACCCTCGTGCCGATCTTCACGCGGTCGTAAAGGTCGATGACGTCTTCGTTCGTCATCCGGATACAGCCCGATGAAACGGCCTGCCCGATGGTTTCCGGCTCGTTCGAGCCATGAATGCGGAATAGCGAGCCGCTGAGATAGAGCGCGCGTGCGCCGAGCGGATTGTCTTCCCCGCCTTCCATGAAGCGCGGCAGGTCAGGACGCCGCTTCAGCATTTGCGCCGGAGGCGTCCAGTCAGGCCACTCCGCCTTGCGGGTGACGGATTTGACGCCGGCCCAGGTGAAGCCGGGCCGGCCGACGCCGATCCCGTACCTGATGGCCCGGCCCCCCGGCAGGACATAGTACAGTCGGCGCTCTTCGGTATTCACGATGATGGTGCCCGGCGCATATCGGCCGAAAAATTCGACTTCCTCGCGCGGAATGGCGTTCACCTGGGCGCGTGTCGCGTCGGCGGGCGAAACCACGAAGGGCCGTCGAGTCAGGATGTCGATCTCGTAAGCGCTCGCTGGTCCAGCGGCGGTGACAACGGCGGCTGCGGCGGCGGCGAGAGCGAGAGAGCGGAACATGGTGCCTCCAGAAGTTCCGTGGTGGGTCAGCGAAGAACGCGGGCGGGTGGCGTCGCTTGTGGCGACTGCTGCGTGTTCGAGCCGGCGGAAATGACGCGCACCTGGCGACGCTGCGCGCCGTCATCCGAGGAGATGCACTCGCTCGGAATGTTGGGCCAGGCGAACTGCTTGCAGTCGACTTCGGCGACCTGAATTCCGGTCGGCAGGCCGTGGGCGCTGCGGATTCGGACGATGATCTGCTGGGAGGAAAGCAGGTCGCCGCCGGCCATGGGAGCCCGGTCGACGATCTTGCCACTCGCCATGATTGCGGGGGCCGGCGCGTGCTGCTTCGCCGGATGCGTCGGCTCAATCACGGTCCAGGCGCCGGCCGAGGCGAGGGCGGAGAGACCGAGGATCGACTTCGTGACCGTGATCATTCTTTGCTCCTGGCGTTGGGTCGCCGTCTGTGACGTGGCGGCTGTCTAAAGGCCGGCCTTTTCAATTCGATGTCGCAAGGGAGGGGATTCTGTTTCCCGTGCGGCAGATTTGTTTCGCTGCGAGGGTCGCTGTGAAACATTCTGCGTGGGACAAAACATCCGGCGCCGCGCCTTGTTCCCGCCTTCATTTGCGAGGCGACGCGCCGGGTCCGGCGGACCGTCTTCGGATTGACCCCGGCCGCGGGCGCAGCCATCATCGATTCGGGGTCGATGCGAAGCTTCGTGATTTGAGGCGCTTATGAGTGGTGCTGCACCAGCCGGCGCGCCTGCGCCGGCGATCGTGGTGGTCGAGGACGATGCGTTCCAGCGCGACGCCGTCGTCGAATATCTGGCCAAGCAGGGCTTCAAGGTCACGGGCGTCGAAGGGGGCTCCGGCCTTCGGCGCATCGCTGATCGCAACATGCCGGACCTGGTGATTCTCGACGTCAGCCTGCCGGGCGAGGACGGGTTCGTGCTCGCGCGCTACCTGCGCGAGAGGAGCGCCAAGGTCGGGGTCATCATGCTGACCGCCAGCGCCGATACCGTCGACCGGGTCATCGGGCTCGAATCCGGAGCGGACGACTATGTCACCAAGCCGTTCCACGCCCGCGAACTGCTCGCGCGGGTGAAGAGCGTGCTGCGCCGCTCCAGCCGCACCGGTCCGCAGCCGAAGCTCGACCGGGTGCGCATGGGATCGGGCACCCTTGATCTGACTCGACGCGTTCTCATCGACGCGGATGGCAACGAGCAGACCCTGGCCGCGAGCGAATTCGATCTTTTGAAGCTCTTTGCCGACAATCCGAACCGGCCGCTGGCGCGCGACTGGCTGCGCGACAGCACCAGCCATCGCGCTCTCGAAGCCTTCGACCGCGCCCTCGACCTGCGCATTCTCCGGCTGCGCCGCAAGATCGAAAAGGACCCGAGCCACCCTGAAGCCATCCGCACGGTGCGCGGCATCGGCTACATGTTCGTGCCGCCTTCGGATTGATGAGGACGGGCGGTCATGCCGGATGAGGCCGCGCCGACCCGGGAAGCTTCTGCGCGAACGCCGGCCCCGAAGATCGACTCCACATTCCGCAGCGGATCGCTGACCGCCATTGGCATCATGGTCGGCTTTTCGCTTGGTTTTCTCACGCGCTGGGCCGGCGTTCCGGGCGGGTGGTCAGGCGCCGACTATGTGGCGCTCGCCTGCATGACGCCCGGCATCGCGCTGCAGATCGTCTCGCTCGCGATGCTGCTGTCAGTCGATTCGTTGGAGCTCGAAAGGTACAACCGCCTGGTGCGGATATTCCTCGCCGGCCTCATCCTTGTGGCCATCGGCGTCCTGCTCGCAGTCTTTCTCGACATCGCCGGCTTCGGCCAGAAGCTCCTGTCCCAATAGTTTCCTGAGAGGTCACGCCGCGGCGCGCCGGTTCCTCTCTTTGGCGAAGGGGCTGAGGCCGAGCCATTGCTGCATGTTTTGCGAGATGCCGCGGTCGCCGATCAGTTCGATGCGCCCTGCGCTCGCTTCGCTTCTCACCGTCGAATGTCCCATCCAGATCGAGGTCATGCTCTTGAGCGAGCCCTGAACATACAGGTCAACGTTGAAACCCGGGTCAGTAAGACAAAGGTCCACTGTGCGTCCCTCGACCACGAGCCACCAATCCTTCAACCCGGGCCGGACCTCGGGATAGTGGAACTTGATCGTGCATTTGCGCGGCGGGATCGGCGTCGGATCGAGGCCGCGGCGCATGTCCCACATGAGAAGACCGGGATCGAGCTTCTTCAAAGCTTCATGGGTGTCGACCCACTTCTGGCCCCAGAAGCCCAAAGTCATCACCAACTCGCGCATGTCTTCGCCGGCCGGCGTCAATTCATAGGTGACGCCCCCTTCGCCGCGCCGGCTCACGATGACGCCGGCATGTTCGAGTTCTTTCAATCGCTTCGACAAAAGCGTCGGCGACATGCGCGGCACGCCGCGACGCAGATCATTGAAGCGCTGACTGCCGCACAGCATTTCCCGCAGGATGAGCGGCGTCCACCGGGTGCAAAAAATTTCGGCGCCCATCGCGACCGGACAGAACTGTCCGTAGCTCGCGGTCATTTCCATCCAGCCATCCTCCAACGCCCCGCCTCAATTTTACCTCCGGCGCGGGCTGCGAACCAGTACATTTTCTGGAGTTGATTTTCGCGCGCGTTCGGCTCCGCCTCACGCTCCTCGCATCAGATTCCCGGCCGGCGCGCTGTTCCCTGGGGGACACCTGAAAAGCGCTGATTCAGCTACACTTCCTGTACTGGACCGGCGTCAGCGACAAGCGCCACAATGGAACATCCCGGAATTCTGGAGGAGAGTCCAATGTCAACCGCCGAAATCACATCGATCCGCCCGTTCGATCCCGTCGCCGTCGCGCGGCGTCTTGGTCCGACGTTCGCCGGGCGCGCTGCGGCCTGCGACGAGAGCGATGCGTTCGTCGCCGAAAACTATGCTGATCTGAAAGCCTCGGGCCTCATCGAGGCCGGCGTGCCAACCGAGCTCGGCGGCCATGGCGTCGAGATCGCGGCGCTCTGCGAAACGCTGAAGGAACTGGCGCATCATTGCGGCTCGACTGCGCTCGCCTTTTCGATGCACACGCATCAGGTCGCCATCCCCGCCTGGCGCTGGCGCCACCAGAAGGCGACGCCCGTCGAGCCATTGATGAAGCGCGTGGCCGCCGAGCGCATCGTGCTTCTGTCGAGCGGCGGATCAGACTGGATCAATGGCTCGGGCAAGGCCGAGCGCGTCGAAGGCGGGTTCCGCATCACTGCGCGAAAAATCTTCAGTTCCGGCTCGCCCGCCGGCGACCTCCTGATGACCGGCGCGGTCTACGATGATCCCGAGACCGGCCCGATGGTGCTGCATTTCGGCCTGCCCATGACGTCACCGAACGTCTCGATCCTTCCCACCTGGAAGACGATGGGCATGCGCGCGACGGCGTCGAACGACGTCATGGTCGACGGCCATGTCGTGCCTGACGCCGGCGTCGCCCTCAAGCGCAAGCAGGGCGAGTGGCACATGATTTTCTATGTCACGACGATGCTTGCCTTCCCCCTGATTTACTCCGCCTATCTCGGAGTCGCAGAGAAGGCGGTCGACATCGCGATCGACATGGCGAAGAAGCGCGCGTCGAACCCGCATGTCGTGAGCGTCGTCGGACGCATGGCGACAGAACTGCGCGCCGCGCAATATGCGCATGCGGCCATGATCGCCTGCGCCGAGCGGGGCGAGCCGGGCGCTGCGACGGTCAACGAGATCATGATCGGCCGTTCGCTCGTCGCGCGGCATGCGCTCGCGGCCGTGGAGCTTGCGATGGAAGCGGCCGGCGGCGCCGCGTTCTATCGCGACAATGGTCTCGAACGCTGCTTCCGCGACATCCAGGGCGCGCGCTATCACCCGATGCAGACCGGACCGCAGCAGGAGTTCGCCGGCCGCACCGCGCTTGGACTCGATACCGCGACGACGTTCTGAGTTCGTCGCGCGGAAATCGGACAGCCCGTCATCCGGCCGCTTCGCGGCCACCTTCTCCCCGTT
>JBEVKO010000292.1:0-5059 GCA_040509705.1 Beijerinckiaceae bacterium | reverse complement strand
CAGCATCACGCAGACGCGGTCGGCGATGCGCCGGACGATGCCAAGGTCGTGCGTGATGAACAGCATCGCCATGCCGTGACGCGCCTGAATCTCCTTGAGCAGCTTGAGGATTTGCGCCTGCACGGTGACGTCGAGCGCCGTGGTCGGCTCGTCGGCGATAAGGAGATCCGGCTCGTTGGCGAGCGACATCGCGATCATGACGCGCTGACGCTGCCCGCCCGACAGTTGATGCGGGTACGATTCGAGGCGTTTTTCGGGTTCGCGAATGCCGACTTGCATCAGCAGATCGAGTATGCGGGCCTTGAGCGCAATTCCGCGCAACCCCTTATGCAGTTCGAGTATCTCGCCGATCTGCCGCTCGACCGTGTGCAGCGGGTTGAGCGAAGTCATCGGCTCCTGAAAGATCATCGTAATGTCGTCGCCGCGCACCGCCAGCATGTCCGCTTCAGAGGCGGCTATCAGATCTTTCCCCTTGAACAGGACGCGGCCGGACGGATGGGAGGCCGGAGGATATTGCAGCAGCTTGAGGATCGACAGAGCCGAGACCGACTTGCCGGACCCCGACTCCCCGACCAGCGCCAGCGTCTCGCCCCTGCTGATGGCGAACGACACCCGATCGACGGCCAGCGTCGTCTGACCTCCCTGCCGGAACGCGACGGACAGATCCTGAACTTCGAGCAGCGGAGTTGTCATGCGGGCCGGAGATGTTCCTTCCAATGAAATCATGTCAGCCTTAGCATGGCCAATGGGATAGCGCCGCACTCTCATCGTCATTCCGGGCGTGGGAGGGTCGTCGCAGCGTTCGTGGATGGCCGGGCCACGCCCGGCCATGACGCGGAAAGAATTAGCCCTCCCGTCATCGCTCAATAGGTCGCGCGACCGCCTGACAGATCGAAAGCCGCGCCGGTGGTGAAGGAATTCTCCGCGGAGGCGAGCCAGGCGACCATCGCTGCGACTTCCTTGACCTCAAGGAAGCGGCCGCGCGGAATCTTGGAGAGCATCATGTCGATGTGCTCCTGCTTCATCTGGTCGAAGATGCGGGTGCGGGCCGCGGCGGGCGTGATGCAATTGACCGCGATGTCGTGGTTGGCCGTCTCCTTGCCCAGCGACTTGGTGAGGCCGATCACAGCGGCCTTGGATGCGGAATAGGCCGGGGCGTTCGGATTGCCTTCCTTACCCGCAATGGAGGCGATGAGAACGACGCGCCCATAGTTGCGCCGGACCATCCCCGGCATCAGCGCGCGGCAGCAATGGAAGGTGCCGTCGACGTTGATCCGCATGATGCGGGACCAGTCCTCGAGCGGATATTCCCATGTCCTGGCGTTGGGTCCGGCGATCCCGGCGCTGGTGACGAGAATGTCGACCTTGCCGTGGGCGGCTTCCGCCGCCTTCGCGGCTGCTTCGACCGCTGCATAGTCGGTGACGTCGACCTGACGCGCCGTGGCCGCCGACCCGATCGCGCGGGCAGCCTCGTCCGCAAGGGCGCCGTCCATGTCCCAGACTTCGACGACAGCGCCCGACTCGGCGAAACGTTCAGCGACAGCGCGCCCTATGCCCTGCGCGCCGCCGGTGACGATGGCGACGCGGCGGGCGAGATCGATCTGGTTCATGGGACATCTTCCGTTGGTGCTGGACGCGCGGCGCGCTGCATGTGATTTGCGGGGCGCCATAGGACCCGCACCGATGCGCCGGATCAAGGCCGTCCTGTTCGACAAGGACGGGACGCTGCTGGATTTCAACCGGACATGGGGGCCGGCGACGCACGCCGTGCTCACACGCCTCGCGGACGGGCGCCAGGATCACTTCGATGCGCTGATCGAGGCGGTGGGCTTCACGCCCGGAACGGTTGAACTTACGGCTGACTCTCCGGTCGTGTCCGATCCGACCCCGATATATGCGCGACGCTGGGCTGACATCCTCGAACGGGCTGCGGACGAGGACTTCTTCACCGAGATCGATCGACTCTTCGCCGAATCGGCGCTGCAGAACATCACGCCGGTGACGGCGGCGCGCCAGACGCTCGAAAAACTTCATGTGCGGGGCGTCAAGCTGGGCCTCGCAACCAACGATGCGGAGGCGAACGCCCGTGCGCAGCTCAAGCATCTCGGCCTCGATGAGCTTCTGGATTTCGTCTCCGGCTACGATTCGGGCTTCGGCGTGAAGCCTGATCCGGGCATGGTGCTGGCCTTCGCCGAACACGCCGGCGTCGCGCCTTGGGAGGTCGCCATGGTCGGCGACACGCTGCATGATCTGCATGCGGCGCGCGGCGCCGGCGCCATGGCGATCGCGGTTCTTTCCGGCCTCGCAGGCGAAGCGGCGCGCGAACAGCTCAGCCCGCACGCCGATCTCGTGCTCCTGTCGCTCGACGAATTGCCGTTGGCGATCTCGTAGAGCGATCCCCTCCTACGGCTTCGTCACGCGGCGCAGCGTGAGGTTGATCCGACCGCCATCCCTGAGGAGGGTGGAGGTTTCCGCATAGACGCGATCAACGCCATGATAAGCGAGACGCGAGGCGCCGCCGAATACGAACGCGTCGCCCGATTTCAGTTCGATGGATTTCGTCTTGCCGCCGCGCGAGGTTCCGCCAATCCGGAAGCGCGCGTGGTCGCCAAGCGAGATTGACAGCACCGGCGCATCGAACTCGCTCTCATCGCGATCCTGATGGAGGCCCATCTTCGCTGACGCGTCATAGAAATTGACGAGGCACGCTTCCGGATCATGCGGATAGCCGGACAATTCGCGCCATGCCGCAAGAAGCCTCACCGGCATAGGCGGCCATCGCGCTCCCGTCTCCGGATGGGTTGGCTGATAGCGGTAGCCCTTTTCGTCCGACACCCAGCCGAACGCTCCGCAATTGGTCATTCTGACGGAGAAGGGTTTCCCGGTTTTCGGCATGCGCGGAACGTAAAGAGGCGCTTCGCGAACGAGGTCGCGAATCGCATCGCGCAGCGCTTCCTGCGCCGGGCGGTCGAGATAGTCCGGGAACCATGCCGCGCCGGGCTGGATCTCGACGCCGTTCAGATTTGGCATGACGCTTCGTCCCTGAGGGGAGCGAACCTCCCGCCCGTCGCAAGTCAATTCACCAGCACTTCTTTCGATGCGACACCCGTATCTTCGCGCAGCCGATAGATGATCGGCTCTCCGGTATTCAGTTCGACCTTGACGATCAATTCAGGCGAGAGACGATCCAGCACCATGATCAACGCGCGCAACGAGTTGCCATGCGCAGCGACCAGCGTGCGCTCGCCCGACATGACGCGCGGAAGTATGGCCTGCACGAAATAGGGAAGCGAGCGCGCCACAGTATCTTTCAGACTCTCGCCGCCCGGCGGTTGCACATCGTAGGAGCGCCGCCAGATATGGACCTGCTCCTCGCCCCAGCGCTTGCGCGCCTCGTCCTTGTTGAGGCCGGAGAGATCGCCATAGTCGCGCTCGTTCAGCGCCTGATCCTTGAAGGTGACGAGGTCGGGCTGGCCGACGCCGTCGAGAATGATCTCGCAAGTCCTCTGCGCGCGCGCGAGGACGGAGGTGAAGGCGACGTCGAACTTGATTCCAAGCCTCGCAAGCTTCTCGCCCGCAGCTTTCGCCTCGGCGACGCCTTGCGGCGTCAAATCTGGATCCTTCCAGCCCGTGAACAGATTCTTGAGATTCCAGTCGCTCTGCCCGTGACGGACGAGAACGAGCAGTCGTTCACGCGCGCTCATTCATGATCTCCTTCGGAATTTTCCGTCAGCCTGCGGCGCAGTGCGATCATCGCTGGAATGACGACGAGCGCGCCGAGCACGAGTGTGAGATAAATGCGCCAGCTTCCGTGGATATTCGTCGGCCAGACGAGAAACACGATCGACCCCGCGGCCGCAACAAGTGCGAAGCCGCTGACGAGGATGATCGCCTCGATCGCATCCTTCGACAATTTCATCCCGCCAATATCGGCCTTGCGCCGCTCGACGGGCGGGGGCTTATTCGGCGAGGCCAAGGACGTCCGCCATGGAATAGAGCCCTGGCTTTCGCCCGCGGCCCCACAGCGCAGCGCGCAGCGCGCCGCGCGCGAAGATGCCACGATCCTCGGCCTTGTGCGACAATTCGATGCGTTCGGACGCGCCGGCGAAAATCACCGTATGATCGCCGACCACGGTTCCGCCACGCAAAGCGGCGAAACCGATCTGACCGGGCTTGCGCGGCCCGGTATATCCGTCGCGGCCCGACGCCTTCTTGTCCTTCATCGCCACATGGCGGCCTGCGGCCGCTGCTTCGCCGAGCAGCAGCGCCGTGCCGGACGGCGCATCGACTTTCATCCGGTGATGCATTTCGACGATCTCGATGTCGAACTCTTCGCCGAGCGTCGCCGCGACGCGCTTCACGAGCCCCGCCAGCAGATTGACGCCGAGCGACATGTTGCCCGACTGAATGATGACCGTATGGCGTGCGGCTGCTTCAAGCTTCGCCATGTCGGCGTCGTTCATGCCGGTCGTGCCGACAACGTGAATGAGGCCGGCCTGCGCCGCCAGCGCCGCGTAGTGAGTCGTGGCGGAAGGCGCAGTGAAATCCACAATCGCGTCGGCTTTCGCAAAGAGCGGCAGCGGATCGTCGAGCACCGGCACGGCGAGCGCCGGCACACCGGCGAGCACTCCGGCGTCCTTGCCGAGGCTGGGCGAGCCCTTCTGATCGAGCGCGCCCGCAAGCGTCATGCCGTCGGTTTCGGAAATGCTCTTCACCAGCATGCGGCCCATGCGGCCGCCGGCGCCGGCGACGATCAGCCTCATCTCGTTCATGACGACACCTTTGACGACTTCACGAAGGCTGCGGGCCTTCGTACCCCTCGATGATGATCATGTCCGCGGACGAGACGGGTCTGCGCACGGCGAGCGCCTTCTGATATTCGGCAGAGTTGAAGCAGTCGAGCGCCGCCTGATATGTGGGAAACTCGATCACGACGTTGCGCGCGCGCGCGGTTCCTTCCTTGAGCTCAGGCGGAGCGGCGCGACCCAGAAACCTTGCCCCAAATTTCCTGACGGCAACGGCGTTGAGTGCGATGTACTCCTTGTAGGCCTCGGGGTCA
>JBEVKO010000291.1:0-7043 GCA_040509705.1 Beijerinckiaceae bacterium | reverse complement strand
GCGCTCGGTCGGTTCGATTCCAACGTTCCGGAACAGTTCGAGCCCAAGCGCCTGGGTGCGGTTGGTGATCAGAACGACATCGACGCCGCCGATGCGAATGGCGGCGCAGCGGCCGAGCGGAACCTGCGTCGGTCCAAAGCTCTGCCAGCAGTCGTCTTTGAGGCCGGTGACGGTCACCAACGCATCAATCGGCTGGCCAGAGCTCGGGGCCGTCTTGCCGCCGAAGCGCAGCGGAAACTCGGCGCCGACTCCGGCGTCGGAGCAGAGTTTGACTGCGATCGGATCCCAGATCGGACCGAGGCACGCATTCTCGGCCTTGATGTCGATGAGATGGCGCAGGATCTCAGTGTTGTCTGAGGGCGCGCCGCCGCCGGCGTTGTCCGCAGGCTCGGCAATCACGACCGGCGCGTCATTGAAAGCGAGGCCGGCGGCGATTCCATCCTCCACCGTGTAGTAGTCCGGCGTGGTCTTGCCGCGCATCGAGACGAATTCCTCGCCGATCGCAGTGGCGAACTTGTCGGCCTTCGCCTTGTCGCCGTCGGTGATGACGAGAATGCGGCCGGTGAGTTCCTCGACATCCGCATAGGGAAAGCAATGGCCGATATTGATCGAGAGGACGCCGTCTTTCCCCTCCATCGCCTTGGTCTTGTCGACGAAGGCGCGCATCAGCGGCAGCGTCGTCGGATAGCTGGAGATCTGACGGCAGTCATACATCGACATCACCGGCTTGATCTGGCCGCGCAGCGTCGCGAGCACGAGATCGAGCACATCGTCCGCGCGCTCCACCACATCCGTGTGCGGAAATTCCTTGTAGAGCACGATGATGTCCGAGTGCCGGACGCGCTTCAGCGTCAGGTGGCAATGCGGGTCGAGCTCGACGCCAATCACGACCTTGGGCCCGACGATCTCGCGCACGCGCTCGATGATGTCGCCTTCGACGTCGTCATAGCCATAGGCGATCATCGCGCCATGCAGGCCGAGCAGCACGCCGTCCACCGGCATCGCCGCCTTGAGCTGGCCGAGAATCTCGTCGCGCATGAATTCATACGCCTCGCGGCTGGTCGTGCCGGAGGGGCTGGCGGCGAAGCAGGAGCCTTCGATCAGCGTGAACCCTTCCTTTGCGGCTCGGGCGCGGGCGACGAACAGGGGCGCTGTGCACATCAGCGCCGTGTCGGCCGGATGCTCGCCGGGCCTCAGGAACACCACCTCCTTGTAGGCGTCGATGCCGGTCGGCAGCGGCGAGAATGTATTGGTTTCGGTGGCGAGCGTGGCGGCGAAGAGGCGCATGTGTTGATCCGGTGGAAAGCCGGAATGCAGCACAGGCGCCGCCGCTTGCAAACCTCAATCACGGCGTTGCGGGTTGCGCGGCGCGCGGAGCGCCTTGCGGGATGCGAAGGGGACGCTCATTGTCGGCTGACGCCGCGTCGACATATCCTGCGCGCTGCGGCCGTCGGCGAATGCGGTCGAAAGGGGGAAACTGCAATGCATGGCCGCCGGCCCACGATGACATCGCTTCACGGCATGGTCGCTGCTGCTCATCCGCTCGCCGCCCAGGCCGGCGCGCGCCTTCTGGCGCAGGGCGGCAACGCCTTCGACGCTTCTGCGGCGACGGCGGCGGCGCTCAACGTGGTCGAGCCTTTCATGTCCGGCCTCGCCGGCCTCGGCCTCGCGACCATGTGGGTCGCGGCGGAAAAGCGCGTGCGCTCGCTCGACTTCACGCCGGGCGTGCCGCGGACATTTCCGGCGGATCGATTCAGCAGGCGCGAAGAGCTGGAGCGCGGCGCGCTCTCGGTCAACGCGCCCGGCAATCTTGCGGGCTGGTGCGAACTCGTTCGAGCCTATGGGCGCAAGTCCCTGTCGGACATCTTTGCTCCCGCCATCGCGCTGGCCGAAGACGGCTTTCCCCTGGTCGAGTTCGGCGTCGCGGAATTCAACGAACAGGGCCCTGTCCTGCAGCAGTGGCCGGACCTCTATCCCGGCTGGGCGAAGAACTATCTGGGCGAGCGAAAGCGCTTCGAACTCGGCGACGTTCTTCGCCAACCCGATCTGGCGAACTCGTTGCGCGGAATCGCTGCGAAAGGCCCGGATCATCTCTATCGCGGCGAGCTTGGCGAACGGGTGATCGCGCATCTTGCGAAGCTCGGCGGATCGCTGACGATGGATGATCTTGCGCGGGTGGCGCCGGTCTGGCGCGAACCGCTTGCGGCGCGCTATCGCGATCTGTCGGTGCATGTTCCGCCGCCGCCCTGCGAGGGCTTCCAGTTCCTGCTCACGCTGCGCATTCTCGACGGGCTCGACGTCGCGCGCTCAGAGCGAAATGGGGTCGATCATCTCGATGCCGTCTATCGCGCCATCCGGCTCGCGGCTGGAGTCAGGATCGCGCAGAACAATCCGTCGCCGGACAAGCTGGCGACGATCATGTCGGACGCGTCGGTCGCCGAATTGCGCCGAAGGGTCGTTGACGGCAAGCCGGTCTCCGGTCCGACCGAGCAATGGATGGCGCCGGCTGCCGGCGAAGATCCAGGGCATACGACCTCGCTCTCGGTCGCCGATCGCGATGGCAATCTCATCTGCGTCACGCAGAGCATCGGCAGCCCGTTCGGAAGCGGCGTCGTGGTTCCGGGGACGGGCCTCTGCCTCAACAATTTTCTTTACTGGACGGATGTGCAGGAAGGCAGCCCCAATCGCAGCAAGCCGGGAGACGCGCTGCCGATCTGCATGGCGCCGAGCCTATCCACGCGCGACGGCGCGCCGGTGCTCGCGCTCGGCACGCCCGGCAGTTACGGCATCCTGCAGACGCAGGCGCAGGCGCTGGTGCAGTACGTGGATTTCAATTTGCCATTGCAGGAGGCGATCGAGGCGCCGCGCGCGCGGTTGTGGGACGGCCGCAAGATCGAAATCGAAAACCGAGTGGCGTCCGATGTCGTTGCGGCGCTCGCGGCGCGCGGGCACGACATCACGCCGTTCGACATGGGCTGGACGATGAAAGTCGGCGGCATGCAGGCGGTGGCGGTCGATCGCGCAACCGGCGCGCTGACCGGCGCCGCAGATCCGCGGCGGGACAGTTATGTCGCGACTCCTTAGAAGAGCAGCCTTCCTACATCGTCATCCCTGAAACCGCGCAGCGGTTGTCCGGGACCCATCGCGCCGCTGCATCATGGGTCCGGGTCCGCGCTTCCAGCGCGTCCCGGCATGACGGCGATAAGATCACTCGCAACAATTATCCGATTCATTGCGCCGCTTCTGCCTTCCCTCATCCGTCGCCTGCGGCGACACCTTCTCCCCATTTCATGGGGAGAAGGAGTTGGCGTCATGGAGCCGTGCTCTCCTTCTCCCCGCTCGCGGGGAGAAGGTGGACGCGACGCGGCCGGATGAGGGGTTCGCTGATCCGCGCCGGGCCCGCGCTTCCAGCCCGTCCCGGAATGACGGCGAACGTGGACATTGCCAACCGGCTCCGCTTCTGCTTTGGCCGACGCCTCCGCCAGTTGCGGAGGCCGAAGGAGACGCAATGTCGGGCGTTCCCGAACCGTTGGGATCAGTTTCGACGCAGGTTGCGCCGGCGACCATTGCGATTGCCCGCGCGCGCATTCTCATCATCGGTCTCGCATTCTTGGTGGCGCTGCTTGCGCTGGTTTCGCTTGGCGTGGGGCCGGTCGCTATTGCGCCCCAGCGCGTCGCCGCGGCCTTGATCGGCGGCGCAAGCGAACTTGACCGCACCATTGTCTGGGACATCCGCCTGCCGCGCGCTCTGCTGGCCGTTCTGATCGGCGTTGCGCTCGGATTGGCTGGCGCGGCGATGCAGGGGCTGCTGCGCAATCCGCTGGCGGCGCCATGCCTGTTCGGCGCGCCGCAGGCCGCCGCCTTCGGCGCCGTCAGCGTGATCTCGCTCGGGCTAGTCGACGTTCTGTCCTACGCGTTGCCGGTCGCTGCGATCGCCGGCGCCTTTCTGTCGGTGCTGCTGCTGGTCGTCGTTGCGGGCCGCAATGCGAGCCTCCTGCTGCTCATTCTTGCAGGTCTTGCGGTGTCGGCGCTGGCCGGCGCCGCGACGGCGCTGGCGATGAATCTCGCGCCCAACCCGTTCGCTGCGCTTGAGATAGCATTCTGGCTGCTCGGCTCGCTCGAAGACCGCAGCATGCGCCATGTCGCCATGGCGCTTCCCTTCATCGCCCTGGGCTCGGCGCTGCTTCTCTGGAACGGCGCGGCGTACCGCGCTCTGACATTGGGCGAGGACGTCGCCCAAAGCCTTGGCGTCGACGTGGCGCGCCTGCGCATGATGGTCGTCGTCTGCGTCGCGCTGTCCGTCGGCGCTTCGGTCGCGGTCGCCGGCGCGATCGGGTTCATCGGACTTGTCGCACCGCATCTCGTCCGGCCGCTCGTCGGGCATGATCCGCAGCGTCTTCTTGCGCCGGCGGCGCTCGCCGGCGCGTGCCTTCTTCTCGCAGCGGACATTGCCGTGCGCATCATCCCGGCGACGACGGACATCAAGGTCGGCGTGTTGACGACGCTCATCGGCGTCCCATTCTTCCTTGTATTGATCGCGCGGGAGCGCCGCTCGCTCAGTGGAGGCGTCGCATGAACGCGCCCTTCCTCTCGTTCCGCGATGTGAGCGTCACGCTCGGCGGACGCGAAATCGTCCAGCGCGCGACGGCGCATTTCGCCGGAGCCGGATTGGTCGCGCTCGTTGGTCCGAACGGCGCCGGCAAAACGACCCTGATCAAGGCGCTGGTCGGATTGCTTCCGTCGTCGGGCGTGATTGAAATCGAAAACGTTGCGGCGCAGCATCTCACGGCGCGCGAGCGGGCGTTGCGCGTGGGCTATCTGCCGCAGGGCCAACCGATTCACTGGCCGTTGCCGGCGCAAGACATCGTCGCGCTCGGGCGATATGCGCATGGCGCGCACGATCCAAGCCGTCTCAGCGACAAGGATCGCAAGGCAGTAGAGCGCGCCATGGCGAGCGCCGACGCTGCAACTTTCACGGGTCGCCGGGTGACCGAGCTCTCCGGCGGCGAGCGCGCGCGCGTCGCGCTGGCGCGGGTGCTTGCGACGGAGGCGCCGATCATTTTCGCCGACGAACCGATCGCCTCGCTCGATCCTCGTCATCAGCTGACGGTGATGGCGCTCATGAAGCGCCTCGCCGATCAGGGGCGCCTCGTCGTCGTGGTGCTGCATGATCTGCGGCTCGCCTGGCGCTACGCCGACCGCGCCATCGTCATCCATGACGGCCGCATCATCGCCGACGGCCCGCCGCAGGAGGCTCTCGCTCCGCAGGTTCTCGACGAAGCGTTCGGCGTGAGCGCCGCCATCCTCTCGCATGAAGGCCGATCCCATTTCACCATGCTCGAGCCGATCTGATGCGCATGCGAGCCGCAGCCGCACTGCTGCTTGCGATTTCCGCGACTGCGTCGGCGCAACCGCCGAAGCGCGTCGCATCGATCAATCTCTGCACCGACCAGCTTTTGCTTGCCATGGGCGATCCGTCGCAGATTGCGGGCCTCAGCCCCTATGCGCGCGATTTGTCGCGTTCGTTCCTCGCGCGGCAGGCGGCAAGTTTCCAGATCCTCTCCGGCTTCGCCGAAGATGTGCTGGCGCTTGGGCCAGATCTCGTTGTCTCCAGCGCGTTCTCGCGCCGCGCGACCAATGACATGCTGCGCGCCCGGGGCGTTCGCGTCGAAGAGTTCGGCGTTGTGGTTTCAATCGAGGCGGCGAAGCGCGACATCGCCCGTTTCGGCGAATTGATCGGCCATCGCGACAAGGCGGATCGCCGGATCGAGGCGATCGATAGCGCGCTCGCGCGCGCGCGCAGCGCCGCGAAGGCCTCGGGCGCGTCCGCGCTCGCGATACAGCGCCGCGGCTGGGTGTCCGGCGAGAAGTCGCTAACCTCCTCGCTCCTCGACGCAGTCGGCCTGCGCAACGCCGCCGAGGCGGGCCTCGGCGAGGGCGCATTGATGTCGCTTGAAGCGATCGTGGCGCTGCAGCCCGATTTCCTCATCGTCACGCGGGACGATCGCTTCGCGGAGGATCAGGGCAGGGCGCTGCTGTTGCATCCGGCCATCGCAAAGCGTTATCCGCGCGAGCGCATCATCGTCCTGCCCGAAGCGCTGACCGTGTGCGGCGGTCCGGAACTCGCCGACGCCCTTGACCGCCTTGCAGCGCAGGTCGCGACGATGCGCTGATCAATGGTCAGAATGCTTCGGGCGCAGGGCCTTTCAGCACCAGCGGCAGTCCCGCTGCGACGAGAACGACGCGCGGTAGAATGCGCGCCGCGCGCTGGTTGAGACGGCCCTGCGCATCGCGGAAGCGTCGCGCGAGTTCGTTGTCCGGAACGACGCCGAGGCCGACCTCGTTGGAGACCAGAATGATCGGCGACGCGACATGGCGCAGCGCATCGATCAGGTCGTTGACATCATGAGCGACGTCGCGGCCAGCCAGCATGATGTTGCTGAGCCAGAGCGTCAGGCAGTCGATGACAAGTATGCGCGTCGCGGCGGCCTCGCGCCGCAGCGCCTGAACGAGTTCGATCGGCGCTTCGATCGTGACCCAGCCATGCCCACGGTCGGCGCGGTGGCGCGCGATGCGGCGGCGCATTTCCTCGTCATGCGCTTCTGCAGTGGCGATCATGACGCGCTCGAGACCGCTCGCCGCAGCAAGCCGCTCAGCAAATGCCGACTTTCCGGATCGTGCGCCGCCGAGGACAAGCGTTGACGTGATCATGCGCCTGCGTCCCTCGGCGCCTTTATGGAATCCAGCCCGCCGCGCCGGCGGTGGCGGCGAGGCCGAAAAGCGCGGCCGCTGCGCCAACTCCACGGACGAGCATGGGCGATATCCGCAACTGGCCGATGCGACCGCTGGCGAGGAGCGCAACGCTTGCGGCGATCGCGAACTGGATCGCCGAAAGGCCGATCAAATAGGCGAAGACAGGCGCAGGCTCCGCGCCGACAACTGATTCCGCGAGCGCATAACCGTGGGCATAGCCGGCCGCGCCGAGCAGCCCAAGCACAAGTCGCGTGGACATCGCAGACCCTGTCGCAAGCAGAATTCCGATG